>JAHDGC010000355.1 GCA_020627865.1 Saprospiraceae bacterium
AAATCTGGTTTTGTCAATACAGCCGCACTGGCATTTTCCGAAGATTCCCGTTTTGACATAACGACTTCCCGTTTTGAAGGCAAAGGTTTCTCAATAGCAGCCACATCCGAAAAGTCCTGAAGGTTTTTGGTCACATAGAGGTTGCGACCTTTCTGCCCTTCGGCAATCGGATTGCGCAACCGCTCCTTATACTTCTTCTGATACTCCACAACCCGATAATAATCTTGTGATGCATCGGTGTTGATTCGCAAGTCTTCCAAATAAGAAGGTGCCATAGCTTTGACCGTAGCCATTTCTTTCATGGCTCCCCTACCCATAAAATTACTGATAAGCGGGATAGCAGCCACCAGCAACATAACAGATGCCGCTACCATCAAGTACCGGAAAATTCTAGGGCTTTTTTTAACTTCGGGTTTATCCAGTTTTTTTTCTAGTCGACTCCAAACATCTTTGGAAGGCATTTCCTCCAGTTTGTGTTCACTTCGCCTGAACAACCCTTCAATGTCGTCATGATGTTTCATTATAATTTTATTTCTTTTTAAGCAACAGTTTAATAGTAAAGTAGTGATTTGCTGTTGGTGATTAGCCTGCCTGACGAGTCACGCAGACAGGTTTGCACTTTCTTGGCTCCTGCCCTCTAAATACATCCGTGTAGCTGTTTTACAAATTAAATCACCACACTAACCACTCAATTTCTCGTAGCCAATCCCCTTAATCATACTTTGCAATCGCTCGCGAGCCAACCTGTACTGTGATTTACTCGTATTAATACTAATCCCCAACAATTCTGCGATTTCCCTGTGTTTGTAGCCCTCAAGGGCATAAAGATTAAAAACGGTTCGGTATCCAACCGGTAGTTTATTCAGTAAATTTAATATATCCTCAGCAGCCAACTCATCCACAACAGAAACCTGTGACTTTATTTCGATGTTACTAATCTCAACGGTCATGTTAAAGTTATTCTTCTTCCGCAAAAACATCAATGCTTCATTGACCATAATCCGCCTGACCCAGCCCTCGAAGCTTCCCTTATCCTTAAACATGTGTAATTTTTGAAAAACTTTGGCAAAACCTTCAATGCACACGTCCTCAGCATCCTCATATTTTCTCAAATACCGTTTGCAGACCCCAAACATCTTGGGGGCAAATCGTTTGTAAAGTACCTCTTGTGCTTTTCGGTCTCCTTTACGGCAAGCTTTTATAAGTTCTTTTTCCGTCACATTAGTAGTTTTCGATTGAAATATAAAGGTCTCGTCATTTATATAGATGCCCTAAGATAAGGTTTTGGTGTATCAGTTCCAATTTTATATTTTGAATCTGAAGTGCAGTACAACCTTTTAGCAGTTCATTGGTTATATTGCATAACGACTCACTAAACAAACAACCAATTTTGATATGCTTACCTTCTCTATCCTTACCATTGTGCTCATCAACCTCATCGGTTTAATCTGGGCATACACCCGCCAAAGTGATAAATTGACCGACCTCATCTATGGGGTAAGTTTTTTCATCATGACCATGTTCAGCTTCTTGAATAAAGGAGATTATAGTTTTCCTAAAATTTTATTGACGGGGATGATTAGCTTGTGGAGTTTGCGGCTTGCCATATATTTGTTTCAAAGGATACAGAAAATTAAAAGAGATGAACGGTTTGATGTGATGCGGAAACAATTCAAGCGCTTAGCTCGATTTTGGCTTTTGCAAACGGTTACGATTTTGATTATTGCCCTTCCTGTTATTATTTTTCTAGCGAAGGATGAGGTTTCCCTTGGGATTGTTTCCTGGATCGGTGCTTCGATCTTCTTTATTGGTTTTTTTATCGAAACTATTGCAGATCGGCAAAAATTTCAGTTCAAAAATGATCCTGCCAACAATGGTAAATTTATCTCCTCGGGCTTGTGGCAGTATTCTCGACATCCGAACTACTTCGGGGAAATCTTATGTTGGATTGGCGTCTTCCTTTATGTGATGCCTTTTCTTGTTGGCTGGGAATGGGTGGCCATCTTGAGTCCATTGTGGATTACTTTTTTATTGGTCAAGGTGAGCGGAATTCCTTTGTTGGAAAAATCAGCAGACAAGAAATATGGTGGGCATGCGGGTTACCAACGGTATAAGAAAGAGACGCCGGTTTTGGTTCCGTTTATTTGAGAAGAAAGAATAGAGATGCGAGACCGCTAACGACAATTTTATCTGGTTAGGAATACTACAGATTATTTTATAGCTTTACCATTTTTAAAGATACGCTGAAATTTATGTTGATTTTTTATTTAAAAGCTTTACACATTGTCGGATTTGTAGCATGGTTTGCCGGTTTGTTTTACTTGGTTCGCTTGTTTGTATACCATGTAGAAGCCGAAGCCAAGCCAGAGCCGGATCGCAAAATATTAACGGAGCATTTGAACATTATGGAATGGCGAGTCTATAAAATTATCGTCAATCCAGCGATGATGGCCACCTTTACTTTTGGGATCAGCATGTTGGTTTACAATCCGGCTTATCTTAAAATGGGTTGGTTGCATGCAAAATTATTGTTGCTGGTTTTACTCGTGGGATACCAGTTATTTGCCAAAAGGATTATTAAAAATTTTGAGGAGGGGAAAAACCAATATACTTCTTTTCAGTTTCGGATGCTGAATGAGGTGCCGACCTTGTTTCTGGTGTCTATTGTTTTTTTGGCTGTCTTGAGAAATCAGGTTAATTATTTTTATTTGTTGTTGACGGTTATCGGATTGGGGATTTTGTTTTATTTTATTACGAAGGCGTATAAGCGGGTTCGGGAGGGAAAAAGTTTAAATTAAAAACGCGTAGAGACGCAATGCATTGCGTCTCTACGCGTTTTTAAAACCTGATTCAGACTACTTCCGATAATTTTAAATCTTCTGCAACTTAACCGTCTGAACAGTTTTTCCAGTTAATCGCAAAAAATAATTTCCAGTATTTAGATCTTGTACATTCAACAATATTTTTCCGTTATTCCCTGCAATAGAAAAATCTGCAACTTGCTGACCTGTCATAGTGAACAAGGTTGCCCGCTCGAACTGGCCTTCTGGAACCTCTAAAGCCAGCTGATCCGTAAATGGATTCGGGAAAGCCTTTGCCATTGCTGTCGGGATCGTTTGCGCAGAAACCGTACTCAAATCCAAAGCATACTGGTCGAAAAAATTCCAGATTTCGACATTAGCATCCACATCATTATTGGATTGCAACCAAGTATGGTCTGCCCCTTCAATTTTATATAACAAAGCCCTTCCATCTTCTTCGCAGCCTGTAGCATCCCATGTTTCAATCGTATAACCATCAGCAGCCGTATCCGGGAGCATCGTAATCCCCATCACCTCATCGCAACCATTGTGCGTTTTCCAAAAGTCAACCGTTTCCTCTGCCCCTGTAAGTCCAGCATCAAAACCGGAAAAGCTGCCATCAGCATAAGCAACCACACCATCTGCCGTACCATGCATGTGCATAACTGGCATCGGTCTTTCCGTTGGACAATTGGCTGCCGATGCGTCCGGAAGTGGGCCAGCAACAGATGCAACTGCCGCTAATCGGTGACTCATTTCACAAGCCATTCTGTGGGTCATAATACCACCCATTGAAAATCCGGTGCAGTATACCCTTTCCAAATCAATAACATATTCTGTAGCAATTTGATCTATCAAGGCATCCAAAAAACCAACATCATCTACACTCGCATTGATGACAATCCCTAAACTACCCGCTCCATTATTCCAAGCTGCACCAAAAATTGGATCGGCAACAGCTTGCGGATAAACCACAAAAAAATCTTCTTGATCGGCAACTTGACTAAGCCCGACATTGGAAAAATTCGTCGCCATATCCCCCAGCCCATGCAAGGCTAAAACAAGCGGCACTGGAAATCCCGGGTCATAGTTGGCCGGAACATGGAGCACGTATGAGCGTGTTACCCCATCATGATCTAGGGTACCGTTAATATCTTGCGCAAACAGCGGTGTATTTGTAACAAAAAGAAGAGAGAGGAGTACTGTGTAAAATTTTCTTATCATAATAGTAGTTTTATTGTTATGAAATAACAGCTTTTAGCATAAAACACTAAAGATAATGATTCTTTAACAATTTCAGTAAATGTCTGAACCTCGATTTATAAGATTGTCATGATTTTTTGTCGGTTAACATTCAAATGCCCTCGGTCTATTGGTTATAATTTTTGCCGAAGAGATACAGAGTCCTAAGCATACGCCTCTACATTTTCCCGCTGGTTAAAACCTTGTAATTTGTATCGGAATCAATGCCCTCCAGCAATTCGATTTGTAAACCATCTGACAAACCCAACCTGACCAAACGTTCCTCAAATTGTTGGTCTCCTGTTTCGATTTCTACGAAAGTACTATCGTTCCGAAAAATAATATCTCGCTCCTTGAGTGCCCAAACGCTATCCCGACGATCCAAAATAATGTCGCCATTGGCACTATACCCTGCTCGAAGAAAGGTACCAGATTGCGATTGTACCGCAGCTCGCACCAGAAATTTCACAGAGCCTTCTTCCACCGTTCCCTTAGGAGCAATATATTCCAAAGTTGCCTGAAATTTTTCTTTTTCAATCGCTCCGATGGTCAATTCTATCGGCATGCCTTCCTTGAGTTTTCCGACATCGGATTCGTCTACCTTGCCTTCAAAAATCAAGGTATTCATATCGGCTATGGTTGCGATGGAAGTCCCTTCGTTGAAGTTGTTTCTTTCAATCACACTGGAACCAATTTTAACCGGAATATCCAAGATCATACCATCCACTGTGGATTGAACAACATTCGCGACCTGTTTTGATTTTTTAGAAGCTCCTTCTTTTAGCAATTGCAAATTATTAATGGCCGATTGCAGTTCTTGCTCTCTAATGTCCAGCTCAGCTTCAAATTGTTTTAGCACGGATTCCGCCGAAATGGTTGCATTATCAAAAGCTGCTTTTTTCAACTGTACATCCATCAAAAAAGTATTGTACGTTTGTTCTGAAATTACACCATCTTCGAATAGCGCTTTTTGGCGTTGTTCTTCTATCTTGGCATTATCATAAGCCACTTTGGCATTCTCCACTCCAAGATTTCGGGAATTTACCGTTTGTTGTCTTCTCAGTTCCCGCTCGGCCTCCTTGTAACGGATATTACTGAGGTCTACACTGGCCTGTGCGTTATTAATATTGACCTGACTCGGCACTAGTTTAATGCGGGCTATTTTTTGACCTTTCTTCACTTGTTGTCCTGCCTCGACAAAAAGACTTTCCACCACGCCAGAAACTTGCGGTTTGACGTTCACCTCCTGACGGGGAATGATTGACCCAGTAGCCACTGTTTTTTTAATGATATTTTCCTTGGTCGGTTTTGCGGTTTCATAAACCACAGGATCTTCTTGGGATTTGTTATAAAAATAATATCCTAATCCAAGGGAGAAGATAAATAGCAATGCGAAAAATCCGATTAGACAGCCTTTGTTCATTTTTTTCTTGTTTTTTATATCCAGAGATTTGCATCTCTGGCCATGACATATCGTCCCTACAGGACTCTTTTGATATTTAATATTTTTTTGTAAAAATCACAGCCATTAAGCTCCTATTCATCTCGCAATGCAACAACCGGATTTATGCGCGACGCATGCAAGGCCGGAATCAAGCCGGCGATACCTCCTGCAATAACTAAGATTGCGAGTGCTTGTAAACCAACAGCCATATCAATTTCGGGATTGGCAAAAAACATGCTGTGGAAATTTGCCTGTTCCATTGCGTAAGCCACCAAGGAAATCAACCCTGTTCCGGCCAGCAATCCGAGGTAGCCAGAAATGGTCGTGATGAAAACCGATTCCAATAAGATCATGGAAATGATGGATGCAGGTGTGGCGCCCATCGCCTTGCGGATACCGATTTCTTTTGTCCTTTCTTTCACAATAATTAACATGACGTTTCCGACACCGACGATACCGGCGATTAAAGTGCCGATACCAACAAACCAAACGAAAATATTTATAGCGGAGAAGAGGCCGGTAAATTTAGCCACTTCTTCTGCCATATTCCAAGAGCCAACCGCCTCAACATCATCCGGGTGGACATCGTGTCTTTTGCGAAGCAAGGCCATCAAATCATCTTGCTTTTCACTCACCGTAACATCAAGCCGCCAGCCACACACAAACCAATGAATCCGGTTCGGCATATTTAAAATTTGTTGTGCTGTAGTGATCGGGATAAAGGCCTGTTGTTCATCCTCGCCCTTGTTTTCTCCTTTTCTTTTCGATTTAAAAATACCAACAATTTTGTAGTCAATGCCCTTAACATTAATATATTGTCCAACAGCCTCTTCCGCTGCATCAAAAAAAACATCTCGGATGCGTTCTCCAATAACAATTACCTTACGACGCTGTTCAATATCCAGCGGATTCAGGAATCGGCCTTTGTACATATCCTTTGGTTCAATATAAATATAATCGGGCAATTCTCCACGCACCTCATAAGCACCCGTTTTGTTTCCTTTGATAAAAACAGGATTGCCCATATGTACCCTCGGTGCGATATATTTCACCTCGGGAAAACTTGCCCGGATAGCAGCCATGTCATCATTCGTGAACTGTGGTCGCCTTCCCGCTTGATAGCCTTTATAAGCCATCGTCGTTTTATTTGACCAAACGTACAGATTATTGACCAATTGGTCTCCAAACATTTGCATAACGCCATTTTGCATACCACCTCCCGAACCAAGGAGAATCGTTAGCATGAAAATGCCCCAGAAGACACCTAATGCGGTAAGTGTCGTGCGCAATTTGTTTTTATTTATGGTGGCAAAGATTTCTTGCCATTTGTCGAGATCGAACATTTTTTAGATTATAATATGAGGACATAACAAAATGGGTGTAATGCTCAAGGTTGCTTACCTTGAAATCTAGAAATGGGGAAACATCCTTCAATATATCCATGAAAATCAGCCCCTAACTCCACTTCAAAACCAACATTTAAAATGATAGATTCTCCCGCATTAAAATTAACATTACTACCTGTAGCAACATTACCAGAAGAAGAAACAGTAACTCCAGCAACATATATTCCATCAGGGATAGAAATGTTGTCAAAATGAAAATAAACATGATTATCCTTTTCATGCTTCTTAGTCTGAACTTTGTTTTGTTAATCATTTAGAAATTATATTTAACGTTCTCAATTCTTTTCAGCTTCCGTTTTCTTTTTTTATTACCCATTCTTCTTTTTCGATTCCAAATATCTCTTTTGCTCTTTTGTAAACTTTTTCCAATCCTGTTGAACCCCACAAAAATAAAATTTCATCTTCTTCATTTTTTGCGACGATTTGAAACCAATCTTCTTCTAATTTTATTTTTCGGATTGTTAAGTATTTGGGTAAAGGTTTAGGAATCGCTTT
>JAHDGC010000356.1:0-1472 GCA_020627865.1 Saprospiraceae bacterium
ATTTGATAAAGGAATCTATGCACAACAGGGAACATCCTAACATTAATACCAACAAGCCCGGTATAGTAAGGGCAGCCCAATTAGCAGAAGTCAATGACTTATCTCCAGAACAATTGGCCGAATCTAAAATCATGGAAATGAGAAAAGCCACAATCGCTTTGGTCGAAGACACAACGAGAAAAGAGGTTGAAGAAAAAGCGAAAAAAGAAATAGAAAAAAAAGTCAACGAAGTCAAAGAAAAGACAATCATAAAAGCCATCAAAAGAAACAAATTAAGCCTTGAAGAAATCGCCGAAGATTTTGAAGTAAGCCTAGCATTCGTAAAAGAATTACAGAAAAAAATCAGGTAACAATACCCAAATTATTACCTGATTTAAAATATGCTCATGACATACCGTCTTCTATAGAACTCATTCTTAGCAAGAATACTAATAATCCTTGCGCCTCCACTGCTTCCTGCACATTTTCTACGACCTCCCCACAAGCCCTGATCCTCGCCGTAAAAGTACTGCCTTGCTGAACTTCAAAACCACCCTGAAGCAATATCTCCTCACCAGCCTCAAAAATAATAGCATCACCAGTAATGACAGGATCATTATTACTACTATTAATATAAACTTTTGTATCTGCATCCGGTATGCCATTGCTCCAATTCGCATCCGTAGCCCAATTTGAGTTCTGTGACCCATTCCATGTTGTTTCTTGTGCGGAAAGAGCAAAACCGAGCGTAATAAAGGCCAAGAGGTAAAGTGTCTTTATGCTTTCCTTGTTAACAGGCTTACAGGCCTTGTTGATAAACTGATAATTTGGTAAATTTTTCATAAGGTTATTTTTAGAGTGATTTCTTTTAGGGAACCGGCAAAAAATAAGCTACCCATCTTGACCGCTTTTTTTGCTCCCATACAGCGTTACAAAAATCCTCATTTAGCCCTGCTAAACCTGCCTTCCAAGGAACGCAGGCAGGCTCCGGTTTTTGCGCCTCGTCTGGAAACAAAATAATCTGGTCAATTTTGGGTACATTATTTATTTCCAGCTCCCTTAAGCAATGATTGGTAATTAGCTCCCTGCTTGTCAGCACGACAGGTCTATTTATTAATGGCTCATTACTAAAAAAACTTTTTACACAGTATATTTTCTTTTTTCGGGAATGTAATTTTTAATAGAGACAAGATAAGTCTTCAAACACCTAATTCTTAACAGAAAAAATTTTTAATTATTTCTGGAATTTTATTTAACAAAAGGGACAAACGAGAAAAGAAAGCAAGAAAAAAACCAATTACCAAAACGATAAAAAGAAAAAATCAGGTAACAATATCCAAATTGTTACTTGATTTTAACAAGAATTTTACACACGCTCTACGTCCAACAATTTCTCCTGAAAAGCAGAAAGTCAAGAACATGTGAAATCCAAAACAATACGCCAACAAACAACCTACATTGCCGCCAATTCCTTCACCTTCTCATACAACTTG
>JAHDGC010000356.1:1482-7365 GCA_020627865.1 Saprospiraceae bacterium
TAACAAGAATTTTACACACGCTCTACGTAATTTTTCCTAAAAAGCAGAAAGTCAATGTGAAATACCAAACAATCCGCCAACAAACAACCTACATTGCCGCCAATTCCTTCACCTTCTCATACAACTTGTGCTCATCCCCAGTAGCATACTTGCGCTTATGGTAGGCAATCTCTCCATTTTTATCAAAAACAAAAGTTTGCGGCAAACCATTCAGACCACCCGGCAAAACCAAACGGAACTCCCGGTTCACATCATTATAAGCTTCCCAAGGCCAGTTTTTGGTTTTTACCATTTCGGAAAATCGACCATAATTTTTGGCAAAATCTGTAGAAATAGCGACCAGATTAAAATCCGTTTCCGCTTTCCAAGAATCGTACACTTTCTGGATATTGGCCATCTCTATCTTACAAGGGTAACAAGTCGTTAACCAAAAAAGCACCACCGTTGGTTTCCCATTTTTTTTCAAAATGTCCGATGATTTTAGAGTCTTACCATCCGCTGTTTTCAAATCTAGATCAAAAGGAA
This sequence comes from Saprospiraceae bacterium, assembly GCA_020627865.1. Lineage (GTDB taxonomy): Bacteria > Bacteroidota > Bacteroidia > Chitinophagales > Saprospiraceae > JAHDGC01. The sequence goes on from JAHDGC010000356.1 coordinate 2,008, forward strand.
AAGTGGCATCAATCTCTGCCTTGGGCCTTGAAGTGGAAAGGGTATAATTCCGCTGCCGCTTTGGTTTGATGGAATCTTGTTTCGCTGCCGGAACCGATTTCACCGGTGTAACAGCCTGCTTCACTTCTTTAGCTTTCGCATTGACATTTGCGGCAGCTTTTGCCGTCTTACCATCATTGACTTGACTACTATTGTTGCAAGACAGTAAGGATATTGTTAATAAAAAGAAAAGTATTCTGATCATTTTAAATCGCATTAAAATTAGTAATATTCAATATTTTATTTTTCACTCGAATTTTGAGATGCATTTTCACTAAGTGCCGTTTCTTTCTTTACCCGCTTCAAAGCCTCATGCCCCCTTGTAAAACCCGGATCAAGGCTTACCGTTGTCGTAAAATCTGCTATCGCTTTTTTTTGATCTCCCATTTGTTCGGCAACCGTTCCCCGATAAAAAAAGGCCATTAAAAAATCAGGATCAACCTGACAAGCAATATTAAATTGCTCATATGCCTCCTTCAAAGTTCCCTTTTCAAAGTAAGCCAAACCTGAATTATAATACGCATCCACGAAGTTATAATCCTTGATGGTCACTTGTCGATATTGGGCAATAGCCTCATCCAACTCCCCTATTTGATGCAAATAAAATGCCTTTCGGAAACGGGCGAAGTTATAGTTCGTGTCCACCCTTATCGCAGCATCGTAATAACGAACAGCTTTCGGGTTTTCTTTTTCCGCATACATATCTCCCAGCTCCAACCAAGCATCCAAAATATCAGGTTCATTATCGACCGCCTTTTGCATGGAAGCAATAGCCTTATCTATTTCTCCTCGATCTCTGAAAACCCGTCCAGCAAGATAAAAACCTTCTGCATTAAGCGGATCAATTTTCATGATTCGGTCTAAGGTTTCAAAACTCTTGCCATGCTGTTTCAGAATAAGTTGTAGCTCGCCAAGTTTCAATAAAGTCGGAATCCGTTTAGGATGATACCTTGCCGCAAGCTCCATCGCCTTCAATGCCTTTTGAGACCTGGCATAATCCAGATAAATATCAGATAGCAAATGAAGATAACGCGCATTGGTCGAGTCCTTTTTCAATGCCCTCTGCACATCCTCTAAGGCCTGATCGTATGCTTCAATTTCATAAAATTTTTCCGCCCGTGCTGCATACAAGCCATGATTCTCTGGTGTTGCATCAATTTTAGATGAAATATTATCAATCTCCGGATAATTGGTTGCTGCTGGGGCAGGTGCCACTTCAGCAGGCGGTTCCTGTTGTTTACAACAAAAAAAAGAAGTGAACAATACAAAAAACAGTAGGGGTTTTATATAGGAATCAGTCATAAAGAGGTTTTCTGTCCTGCATACTCCAGTAATGTTGCTACAGGATTATGAATTTGTATTGCAAAATTATAATTTTCTAACTACAAAAACCAGATTTGGCCGACAGAAACTTTTTTTAACGAAAAAATGGCGTAACAACAAAGTGTTACACCATTATATTATGCGCATGTGTCAAAAAAATAATGACAACATTCTATAAAACGAAAATCTCAAGATTATTTTCTCAGGAATTTACCCAAGATATTCATGCCCATTCCGGCAATATCATCCATTACGCTACCATCACCGTCTCTGTCTAGTAATTTACCGATAACCCCCATCTCGGCACGCTGATTCGCAGCGGAATTTACCGATTTGTTCAAGAAATCAGATAGCCCATTGTCATCCAAGCTTTGTTGTCTTTTCTGACGACCCAATGCGCCCATCACAAGTGGTGCAAGAATTTGCAATAAATTTCCGGCATTTCCAGATTGTAATCCACTCATTTTACTGATCATCTCAATAACATTTCCTTGTTTACCACCCAAAACGTGCTTAAGGATGCCAGCTCCATTGAGCATTGAAGGATTCGCAGCTTGTCTTTGGCCACTCATCATCCCGACAACATCATCCAAGATGCTACCATCGTGATCGCGATCCAAAGCTGCAGAAAGGGCACTAGCCCCACCTGGAGCAGCAGCGTTTTTTGCCAAAGCCGCCATAAGGGTAGAAAGAATCCCATCAGCCGCTGCCGCAGTTTGCTCTTTGCTTGCACCTCCGATTTGTTGACTCAGGTGTTCAATTACATTGTCGTCCAGTTGACCCTGAAGAAGGTCCATTAAATTTTCCATTATAAAAGTTTTACGGGGAGATTAATGCAAGAGCGTATAAACCAAAATTTATTTATACAGACTTTTTTGTTAGCCCCAAGTTAAAAATTCAATTTTGAAGAAACTTTGTTTGTTAGTACAAACGTTATGATAATCAGATATGTTTTGGTTTATTTCTAAAATTTGTCGGGTGTTCCATATCTATTCATCACACCTTCGGCATGATTCAAATACTTAATGATTAGAATTATCCTTTGTACATCGGTTTTTCTCCTAGCATTTTTCAATAAGAATCATGCACAATATCTTCATACATCCGTGGAGATACAAAGAGTCATGGAAAAATCAGATCAAACCTACATTCTCGATACCCTTCCCCGCAATCCTGACATGGTTGCTTTTCCACTTTTGGTAGAACCTGGCTGGTATGGCTTTTCCACACCCGAAGGCATTACCTTAGAGAAACCATATCATTTGACGACAAAAACACAGCAAAAGTATCATAAAAAGGCAAAAAAGTATGAATTAAAAGGCAAATACATAGAATCTATTGATTTATATAAAAAATCCTTAATAAAAACACCAACTAATAGCGAAATTATGCATCGGATTGCCGCAGCTTACCAAAGTATGAACGATACTACAACCGCTACTTATTGGTATGAAAAAGCAGTCGATACCAATCCACTAGATGGAATAGCTTATGCAAAACTTGGTGATATTTATAGCAAATTGGATTCCTTAAAAGCGCTCAAATACTTCATAAATGCCCATTTGCTAAACCGTAACGACACAACTATTCTAAAAAAAATACAATCTACCTACCAAGATAAAAATCAGACTTTCCTACACTTTGACTTTGCACCAGTCTATGAAGTTTCCCATAAATTTGGTGCTATCTACGTGCTGGCCAACGAAGCTCCTTGGCAAGCATTCGCATCCTGCAAAGCCGTTTGGCAATATGAAGAAAAGTACAAGGAAAAAATGAGTGGATTGTCTAATGTCGATGCTGATATCGTTCAGGAGAAAGAGTGCTTATTGAGCGCCCTGCTTGCTTATGAAAGGATGGATAGTGGCAAGGAAAAATTTCCGGAATTATATTGTTTGGGAAAGGCGCTGCAATCCGGTTTGACGGATGAATTTTTGTTGTATGAAATTCATGCACGGGAAAACCCATTGTTATTGCTTAAGTTAGAGGGACAGGCTTTTGAGCGGGTGAAGGAATATTTGGTAAAATGTAAGGTGAATACACTGTAATCTAAATTTATTTAAATAATTTTTTTCTCTGCAAACGTTCCAGAGATTCGCATCTCTGCCTGCCTGGCAAGCCACGCAGACAGGGCAATGCCATGCCGTCCCTGCCTGCGTATCCGCAGGAACAGGCAGGCCTACGGAACTCGTTTTTATAATTAATTTAAATTACACGGTAGTAAAAGCATAACGGTTAAAATTGTACTATACTGGTGCAGCCTTAAAAACGTATTTCCTTAAGGAACACTTCTGCATTTTTAAGATGAAGGCTTCTTTTATCTTCAGCCATCCGATTATAGGAATAATAAAGCATCGATGTCCTTGGATTAGACTTAAAAAAATCTTGGTGTTTATGAATAAAACGCCAGAACAATCCATCCCAAACACGTTCCCAATCGCCCCTAGGATAATTACTCATTTTCCGGATATAATTTGAACCACCGACATAGGGCTTCGTCGCGAATGTACCGCCGTCTGCAAATTGGCTCATTCCATATACATTCGGTACCATCACCCAATCATAAGCATCAATAAACAACTCCATAAACCACCTGTACACCTCATCCGGATCAAACTCACACAACAACATAAAATTACCCAACACCATCAGCCGTTCTATATGATGGCAATACCCTGTTTTTAGCACTCGTTTTATGGTATCATCTACGGGATCAATTCCAGTAGTACCGTCATAAAAACAAGGCGGTATCTTTCTATCGAAATGCCAGAAATTTTTTGTTCTAGAATAACTTCCCTTGCATTCATACATCCCTCTGATAAATTCCCGCCAACCGATTATTTGCCTTATAAAACCTTCAGTAGAATTAATCGGAACTTTCTCGCGCTCCGCAAAAGCCAGACTTTTTTCCACCACATCATCCGGCAGTAACAATCCCACGTTAAGCAGCGGAGAAAGTACACTATGATTCAAGAAAGATTGTTGCTTTACAATAGCATCTTCATATGCACCAAAAAAAGCGATATTCCAAAAATTGTAAGAACCAAGCTTTAGCCTCCTCATGGTTAATCGGATAAATCGGAGCCTCTGATACTTCCCCAAGATGATCTCCAAAATATTGTTCCGTATACGCCACAGCTTCTGTCCAAAAAGGCGAAGACTTCGGGGAATAAACATTTGGGGGCATTTTTCCCTTCGGGTATTTTTTACGATTGTCTACATCATATGTCCATTTCCCACCAACCGGCTGCCGTTTGTTATCTAAAAGTATATCGAATCGCTTTCGTTGCTGTTTATAAAAGGAGGTTTGAAAAAATGATTTTTTATCTGCTCTAAAAAAAGTAGCGAGATCTTCTTTTGTATTGAGAAACTGTGGGTTATCAAAAACATTAAGTTTGCATTTTTTAGTGGCTTTCCTAATCCGCTGTTCAAGCCAATTGTCAACGGGGTCAATAATATTCACCGCTGTGATACCTTTGCGTTCTAGTTCTTCACCAAACATTCGGATATCAGATAGTTTATGGTTTGCATCAATATAATTTACCTTAGCCCCCTGTTGTTCCAAAGCATGTTTGTAACATTTCATAGACGCCCTATGGAAAGCAATTTTCTGTTTATGAAAAGGATACTGCTTGAAGAAAAGGTATTCCTCAATCAGGTATACTTCTCCCCCATTTTCAAGTAGTGGATGCTCAGCAAAAAGCTGGTGGGGAAAAATAAGGTTAATTGTTTTTGTCATTGTTTTTATTTCGTTTGCATCTTTCGCTACAGTACTTCACCTGTTCCCAGTCCTTACGCCATTTTTTTCGCCATGTAAATGGTCTGTTACATATTGGGCAAACTTTAGTGGGCAAATTGCTTTTTTTCATGCTGGATTTCGTAAATGTAGATGCTAGATATTAGACGTTAGATTTTATAGGTGGCCGGATTAAAAACTAGTAAGCTTAAAAATTTTTCTTCAACCCCTGCCTGTTCCTGCGAACACGCAGGCAGGATTAA
>JAHDGC010000357.1 GCA_020627865.1 Saprospiraceae bacterium
TGACTCCTTCAGAATTAATCGGATCCGCAAAAGCCGCCGCATCACCTGCCAAGTAACAGCCATCCACGACTAGGTGTTTGGGTTCATAGGCATAATCCCTTATGGTTTTGACTTCACTGACCAGTTTGCTCTGTTCCACTAAACTAGAAGTCAACGGGGTTTGCCCGATGTGCTGGAGGAAACGCTCTTTGAGTGTCGTACCGTTTTGCTTAAATTTTTCCAAATCACTTTGTGGAATTACGGCGCCTACGCTCACTTTATTTTGCATGACTAGATGCCAAACCCAACCCCAATTCCCTGTTGAGGAAATTAAGGACATCGGGTTATCCTCAAAGCGATGTTTGAAATCTGTAATATTCCCTTCACTATTGATATATTCCGTTTGATCGAAATAACCCCAGACCGCTTGAAACTTGAAGTCTTTATCCCAGGTTCTCAGTCCCCGTTGTTTGGCGACCAGTGCAGATTGTCCGCTAGCATCAATGACATAATCCGCCGTTATTGTTCCTTTCTCTTTTGTGGTATTATTTTGATAACAAACCACTTTGGAATCTGCTCCGAATTGAACCTCTGTGACCCTTGTGTTTTGTACAACTCTGGCACCTAATTCTTGGGCGCGTTCTAAAATAAGGGTATCAAAAATTTCCCGCTCTACATGTAAGCCCGGTTGTTTGTAACCATGTCGTCCAAAATAAACCGCCTGAAGTTGGCCGTCCCATAACACTGCTCCTCCACCTTTTTTTATGAAACCAGCTTGCTCAACACGATCCGTTAAATCTATGAGATCCATAAATTTCCAAACATGCGGAATGACACTTTCCCCGACTTTATATCTGGGAAAAATTTCCTTTTCTAAGAGGACAACATCAACATTTTTTTTCGCTAACATAGCTGCTGCGAATGCTCCTGCTGGCCCTCCGCCAATCACGACAACACTTATTTTTTGTGGTAAATTATTTATCATGGAATTTAATATTTTGATTCTTAATCATGTAAGAGGTGCATCAAATTATTGTTTGGTGCCGGTGCTACGCACCTATAAATTACGGTTAATGATTCTTCTACTACAAACGGTTCCGCTCCTCTGGAGCTATAAGAACCTGCTTGTGAGTCAGGCCGAAAAGGAACGTAGTTCCGACACCATTTGTTGTCCAATTTATTCTTTATAAAAACCATGTTCTTATGCTTTTTACCGAAGCCCAATTTTCCGGGCGATTAAATTTCTTTGTATCTCAGAACTGCCAGAATACAAGGTGCTTGCCATGGCATCCCGCACCGTTCGTTCAAAATAACTATTATTAATATAACCATTCGCACCCGCTATTTGGAGGATCTCTACAGCAGCACTTTTATACAACTCTGAGGTTTTCAATTTAAGTACAGACGCCATTAAATCTGTAGATTTTCCAGAATTTTCTAGTTGAGTGATGGCCTCCGTTAGTAACAATCGGCAGGCTTCCATATCAACTTTTATATCAACGAGTTTGTGGGAAATGGCTTGAAATTGGCTCAGCCTTTTGCCAAAGGCTTTTCTCTGATTTGCAAATAGTAGTATATCATCAAAGATACGATTTAATGTACCCAAATGCAAAGCACTTAAGCCAATTCTTTCCCAAGTCATGGACTTGTTGAAGATAATTGCACCGCCTCCTTCTTTCCCAAGCAATTGACTTGCCGGTACCATAACATCATCAAAAATTACATCGCTCATCAAGCAAGTGCGCAAGCCCATTTTATCAACGGGAGCAGTTGTAGTGAATTGATTTTGTTTTCGATTCAACAAAAAAGCCGAGATACCCCCGAACATTCCTTTTTCGGGATTTGTAATTGCATAGGCAATAATGTAATCTGCTAGGGGTGCATTAGAGCAGTATGATTTTTTTCCCGAAAGGATATAATGGTCTCCTTTTTTAGTCGCTGTCGTTTGCATCTGGAATGCATCTGAACCACTCTGCTGTTCAGAAATAGCATTTGCGATAATGGTAGTGCCGTTGCATAGTGTCGGCAAATATTTTTCTTTTTGCGTGTGGTTTCCGTAGTGCCAAATTGGGACAACTCCTGCCAGCAGATGTGCACCAATCGCAAAACTCAATCCGTTGTCTTGGCAGGCATAGCCTAGTGTGCCTAGGGCAGAGATACTTGTAGAGATCGTTTCCCCTCGGCCTCCGAATGCTTTATCAACCATTAATCCTTGTATGGATTCTGTGCCTAGCAGTTCCCATAAGGATTTGTGGAATGATTGTGCCTTATCGTGTTTAACGATAGCGCTATCTGATCGGTTGCACAAGGCAATTATCTTTTTAGATAAATTACTTTTATGTTCAAAGGCATTTTTCATTTATTCGAATGAATCTTATTGTTGAATTTTAGCAATCCTTTCAAGGAAACATAATCTACCTTTTGACTTGATGTCTTGGGAAGTTCTTCCATTTTTTTAAAAAAATCCGGTAACATATAAATGGGAAGATGGGCCGATAAATGCGTGCGAATTTTATCTTTTACCAATTGGGCTTGTCCCTCACCGGATAAGGTATAAAAACAAGCCAACACTTTTTCTCCTTGTACATTTTTGCTAAAAATGACAGCACATTGTTGTATAACAGGGAGTTTGCGGAGCCAATATTCAATTTCATCCAACTCGATTCTGTAGCCCCTTCTCTTAACCATCCTGTCTTTTCTGCCCACGAAAATATAATCCTCATTTTCATCTACCCGAACCAAGTCGCCCGTATGATACCAGCGTTTTCCATTTTTATCTATAGAAAAAACATTTTGATTTCGTTGTGGATTATTGATATAGCCGGGGGTGACTGTTGTGCCGCTAACCAAAAGCTCGCCGTCTGGCGCTACCCGAATCGTATCGGGGATGCAGGCTTTCCCAATCGGGAAGGGTTTTTGTTGGTTCTCGAAATCATCGGGCAACTTGAAGCTGGTGCAGACGTTTGTTTCTGTCGGGCCATACCAGTTGAAAAATTCAGCTTGTTGCCAGATTCGTTTAAGCTGTTTCAAATCTTCGACAGGAAAAACTTCTCCTGCAAACAAGACATACCGCAAGGCACTAAAGTCGTAACGTTCCAACTTTCCGTGATGTAACAATAGACGCAACAAGGTTGGCGTAGCATAAATAATCGTCACTTTTTGCTGTGCAATTTGTTGTGCTAATAATCTTGGATTTTTAGTATGTTGGGGTTCAAACAAGACCAAAGATGCCCCGTGTTTTAAAGCGATGTATATATCAAAAACAGACAAATCAAAATGAAATGGCGCAATGGAAGCGATGACATCTTCAGCACTGACCGCGATTGTTTTTGATGCCCATTCGATAAAAGTTTTTGCATTCTCATGGGTAATCATAACGCCTTTGGGAGTGCCTGTGGAACCGGAAGTATTGAGGATAAAAGCTAAGTCATCGGGCGTTTTGAGGTCTTCTATTTCATGGAATAAAATGAAGTAGAGCGAATCAAATTTAGTTCGCTGGTGCTTGGGTAATTTTTCTTTTAAAACATCGTACAATTCTTTTGCTACCAAAAGCCCGTGCAATTTGTTCTGCAAAATAATATCAATATTTCTAGTATCCGGCGCCTGATCGTCAAGGGGAACGTACACATTCCGAGATAAAACTAAAGCACCAATACATTGTAACCGAACTAATTTTGAAGATACGAGGATGCCGACTCTACTTGAAGGGATTGCTGTTTGCTTGGTGATGAAAACAGAAAGCTTACGGCAATCTTCTTGTAAAGATTCACCAGCAGAAATATTGTTATTTGTTGGTTGCACAAATATCAGCTTAGGCCGAAACTGCTCATTGGATACTATTTGCTGTAAATAATTCACATCATAAGAATTCAGACAGTTTTATGATTCGACTTTAGATTTTACAAAAGCAAAAATCAAATCCACCGTATTCAAATTTTCCTGATCTACTTCATGTGGATCAAACTCAAATTTAAAAGTATCTTCCAGATAAGAAACCACTTCCAATACAGAAATAGAATCGATCAAACCAGATGAAATGAGTGGGGTGTCATCCACAAATACTGCGGCTTCTTCAGCATCAAGATATTCCTTGGATAGATATTCCCGGATTGTTTTTTTCATTGTGTTATCGTCCATAATAATTATGATTTTACATCATCAATGTCCATGTCAAAATAATCGGTAAAATAATAATGGTACCTTCTCATCAAAATTCCCTTGATGCCCTTAGGCAGATCATCGTGTCTTTCCTTATAGCGAACTACCCGCAGTAATTTGTTACTTTTATAGTTGAGTATTTCGAGTTTTCTTTCTGTGGAAAGTGTTTTTTTCCAATCTTCCTGGCGGGTTGTCTCTAGCCCTTTTTCAAAAGAGTAACCTAGGCATTCCAAGTCTAGGGCATATCGTTTTTCTACCTTGTCCCGTAATGCTTTTGTGTAGAAAGTTTTATAGTCGGTTTGGGGTGTTTTATTCCAGTGTGGGATCTTGATAGCTGGTAGTTGGAATTGTTTGATCAAACGATTCATATCGGTATGGAAACTTTCCAGCCGCCCCAAAAAATCAACAATGCATTCCCCTTGATAATTATACAGATAAGAAAATTGAGAACGAAAATGTCTATCTGCATTATGGTCTTGTGTTGAGCATACAAAATCTGCAAAAGCCTCGAAGGAAAGCCCGGCATCAAGTTTATTTCTTTCGATAAATTGGCGCTTATTCCCCAATATTTTTTGTCGATAGGCTGAGACCAATCTATCAAAAGGATTCCGAACAAAAGCAACTTTACGAACCTCCGGATACAGGTGTATCTTTGAAGAGCGAATGGCCGGTAGTTTGTATTGCCTGACCTGTTTGGCCTCTTCCGTTTTAAAATCATCATGCAGCCGTGCAGCAACACTCCAAAGTGTAGAGCTGGCCACTTTAGGAATGTTGAGGAACAGCAAATTATGCTTTTCGATATAATAATTTGCATGATCATGATACTCATTGAGCATACCGGCACCAATCTTTTTTTTACCTAAAAATCCCATATAGCATCTATGTGTATAAGATTTTGTGAATATTGCAAACTTTCATGAGGAGCTAAAATTTGAAATTTATTTATAGCGGCTGTTTTTTGCCAGTTGTGCCGAATCTTATTTTCCATATGTACGGAATATTGTCCGGGTGCAAGATTTTGATTCGGGATCGTACAAACTACCTGTTTTCTTCTTTGCTCCTCTGCTACAGGAATCGCTGTTTGTATGGAAAAAAGGCGGAGATTCTTTTCTTGGTTATAAAAAATCAACCTGACTTTTAGTTTATCCTGAACAGCAATTTGCAGGTCAAGCAATTCATATTCAAATTTGATTTGTAGGGTATCGTTCCTGAATATTTGTGGCCCGTTTTGTTGGGATTGTATGACAAAGTGTTTTATCATTATACAATCATTTTTAAAAACGGTTGTCTTGTTCTTCGAAGTATCCGATAAATGGAAATCGCCCTGAATGCTTTTCTGATAATATTGAATGGCTTCTTCCACAGGCCCGTCAAAACCGACGATACCTTCATGCAATACGATAGCCCTTGTGCAGGCTTGCCGGATAAGGTTCATATCATGACTTACGAACAAGACACTTTTTCCTTGCCTGACCAATTTTTTTAAGCCTTGCATTCCTTTTTTTTGAAAGGAAATATCACTAACAGATAAAATTTCATCCATTAACAACAAGTCTGCATTCAAATGAATCGCTACCGCAAATGCCAGACGAATCTTCATCCCACTGGAATATTTTTTAATCGGTATATCGAGTAAGTTTGGGTTAATCCCAGCAAAAGAAACAATGGTATCCATTTTTGCTAAGATCATTTTGTGATCCATGCCCAAGATTGCACCATTGAGGAGAATATTTTCTCGCCCAGTCAATTCCTTATTGAACCCCGTGCCCACTTCGATGAGGGAAGCTACTCGACCAAAAATTCTGATCTCTCCACTCGTTGGTGGGGTAATCTGGGCAAAGATTTTCAATAGGGTTGACTTGCCCGAGCCGTTTTTCCCAAGGACACCTACAAACTCGCCGCTATCCATATTAAAAGATACACCTTTAAGAACGGGTAAGATACTTTTCTTGTTCTGAAAAAAATTCAAAAACAACTGATGTAACCAAAAATTGAAATTCTTGACATTCAACTGGCTTATCTCAAATGACTTACAAACTTTTTCAACTTCCAGAATCCGCACAATATGTAACTTCGTTTTATAATTAAACTAAATCAGCGATAGTCCGTTCCACATGAAAGAAATACCGCAATCCCGTAATCAACAATAAAATGCCTATCCCAAACGAAAGATAAGTATATTCATGCAATCTACCTATGCCTAAGATACTCCACCGGATAGATTCGATAACACCGGTTAAGGGGTTGCAATAATAAAAAATTTTTATCCAGCCATTCCAGCCATTAATTTGTTTTGCAGAATAGGCTATTGGAGAAATAAACATCCCGATCCTTAAAAAAATGGGGATCGTATGGATTAAATCCCTGAAACGGATCGTCAGCGCACTCACCCAGATTGCAATCCCCAAGGCGGTAACAATAGCCATGATGATAAATAAGGGGAGATAAATAATTGTGGATTGAGGGGCTACACCATAATACAACATGGTAACACCTAGACATAGAAACATGATCAATAGGGTTACAAGGGCAGCCACAGCTTTTGAAAAAGGAATATATAGCCGAGGGAAGTAGATTTTCTTTACCAAATCTTGTGCACCTACCATGGCACCTCCTGCCATCTGAATAACATTTGCCATATACGTCCAGCCGATCATCCCGACTAGGGTAAATAAAATATGTGGGTAGCCGGCAGTATAGACTTTTCCTACTTTCTTGAAAACAAACGTGATTACGATGGTGGTAAAAATAGGGTTTATGAAAGACCAAAAAATCAATAGCAGTTTGGGCATACTTTACCTTTATATCCTTCAAGGCCAATACAAACATGAGGTGCCTGTATTGCAAGTGATGTTGCCAGATGTCTTTCCAACTTTTAGGTTCTGCACTAATAGTAACTAAAGGACTATTTTTCATAAAGTATAGTTATATGAAAAAATAAAATGTGTGGAACCTCCCTAATGGTATTACATGATAGCGCAAAGGTAATAATAATATCAATTAAAATAGGTGTGTTGGTATATATGAATACGAAAATAATTTATATTTGGATAAGTATTACATGGCCTTATTCGATTGGACACCTAGAAAAATAGTTGTAACTTTTATCTTGGGCATGGCATAATTCGTTTTTTTGTAAAAAAATTATTATATTAATTACTGTTTAAAATTAAAACATTGCAATTTTATGTTTTAAACCTTGAGAAAACGCTCTAATAAATGAAC
>JAHDGC010000358.1 GCA_020627865.1 Saprospiraceae bacterium
ACAGGAAACTTAGAACTTTGTAGCATCCTTGAACCAGGGTGAAGTGGCGATGTTTTGCAACAAAACAGTCCCTAACCTGCCGGCTGGTACGCTACTGAAATTACTAATCCTTCTAATGATCCTGACCTTACATTTGGGGATGGAATTTACGCTCCCTGTGGATTTGTTTTGTCTGGGTGGGAATTTTGCTTCACACTGACAGCTAAAGGATACCCCGATTGTGAAAGCTGTTCTGACAATAATATTCAAATCAAAACCTTTGGTGATGGGGAAACTGGAAGCTGGACAGAAGAAGGGTGTTTTGGTGATGAACCAGCCAATTTTTCAGGTTCTCAATCCTGCTGTGAGCAACCTCTTGTATCAGCGACCCCACTCCTTGATGAAATCTGTGAAGGACAAGCTGTCCAAATAGAAGTCAGTGCCGATCCCGGTAGTACCATCAACTGGGAAAACGCGACTACTGGAACATCAGGAGATTTCCCGACAGAAACAGGTACCATTGTCGAAGTCGTTACCGAAGATGTTACCTATAATATTTATGCAACTTTGAATGGTTGTCGCTCTTTGGTAGAAGAAGTGGATATCTCTACTATTCCGCCTATCACGCTTGATTTTGTGCAGCAATTTCCAGACCCGATTTGCTCTGGTCAGGAAGTCGTGGTAGAAGTTAGTGCATCCGGAGGAAGTGGAAACTACATCTATGAATGGGATGATCCAGACAACTCCACCGGTAACCCATTGATTATTACTCCGAATCAACTTTGCTATACCGTTACCGTTTCAGAAAATGGCAACCCCAGTTGTAATGTCATCGAAACCCTTTGTATCAATTCTTCCAATGGGGCAAGTGTGACCCTCTCCGGAGGTGGTGCTGTTTGTCAGGGCGATCCGGTGGATATTGTTTTTAATTTTAGTGGCTTGGATGATGTTACCATTTTTTATGATGATCCAGCAGGGAATTCTTTGCAAATTGTAACCAATGTAAGTGACAGTCCATTAACGCTCTCTGTTTCCCCACAAGAAACAGGTTCCTATGTCGTGACCGGTATTGAGGATGGCGCAGAAGCCTGTGGTGCGGGTGTCAATGGGGAAGCTGAAGTTGTCGTACTTATTCCCCCGGAGATTATCAATCCTGGTGATGTACAAAGTTGCGGAGAGTATGAGCTACCTCTGATTGAGGCTATTGATTCAGATTTATTTTCTGGGGATGAAGCGTATTATGATGCACCGGGCGGTCCTAATGGTGGTGGCACCAGATATGATCCTGGAGCGTTTATAGATTTTGACGTACTCCCCATGTATATTTATGATGAAATTTCTTATGATGATCCCGATACTGGGGAAACAATCACTTGCTTTAGCGAAGAAGAATTTGATATTGAGATTTTGCCAATTTTGGATATTTATCCTGTTGATGATTTAACAGTATGTGGAGAATATACTTTTCCAGCAGTTGACGGAGAAGGTTTATCTTTTGCATTGTATTTCGTAGATTTTGATATTTATGACGAAGGTAGTGTTCTTGATGAACCCGGAACCTACGATGTTTGTATCATAGATGAATCTCCGCCATGTATGGATGAGGAATGTTTTGTGCTTACTATTGACCCCGCCCCGACTTTAGACCCTGTTGATGACATCACCATTTGTAACGAATATGAATTACCCGAAATTATGGGTGATCCTCTTACCGGAGACCAAGCTTATTATGATGAACCTGGAGGCCCGGATGGTGGCGGTATTCGTTATGAAGAGTTTCAAGTCATCACTTATAATGATGTATTTTCTCCGATCACCTTATATATTTATGACAGTGATGGCACACCAGAATGTAGTGGCGAAGTGAGTTTTGAACTGACCTTAAATCCACCACCCGACCTTTTCCCTGTTGCTGATATTACTGTCTGTAATGAATATATTTTGCCTGAAATTATGGGCGATTTCCTTACGGGTAATCAAGCCTACTTTAGTGGACCTTTCGGATCAGGAACGGAATACGAGCAGGATAATATTATCACACAATCTATGGAGATGTATATTTATGACGCAGACTTTAGTAGTGATAATTGTGAAGAGGAAACCTCTTTTTTCATAACGGTTATTGAAGAACCACAACTCGATCCTATTGATGATATAACCGTATGTGGTTGTTATGACCTCCCTATTATTTCTGGAGATACTTCGGGGGAAGAAATTTATAACACACTGGCTGACGGAACGGGAGTGGAATACTTTCCTGGAGAACAAATTTGTGAAACCCTAACCCTTTTTGCTATAGATATTCCCGATCCAACTTTTCCGGATTGCAGTGCTGTTGAAGAATTTACGATTACCATTGCTAGTTTGGATATAGCCTGTTCGGAAGCTACACAAGCATCTGGGCCAACGGCTAGCGATGGTGTCGCGGCAATAGACATTACCAGTGGCACCCCACCCTACACGATCAGTTGGGAACCGGGTGCAGGTAGTGGCACTAGTAACGCTACAGGAATTTTCAACATTACCGATCTCGCTGCAG
Organism: Saprospiraceae bacterium; assembly: GCA_020627865.1. Classification (GTDB taxonomy): domain Bacteria; phylum Bacteroidota; class Bacteroidia; order Chitinophagales; family Saprospiraceae; genus JAHDGC01. The sequence continues at coordinate 2,519 of JAHDGC010000358.1, forward strand.
GAGATTATAACATTACCGTTGCAGATGATAGCGGATGCGAAGCAACGTGCACCGTGACCATCACCGAAGCAGCTTGTTTGCTCGCAGTTGACATTACGGAAACCAATGGCGTTTCCTGCTTCAATGCGATGGACGGTGCGCTTCAGGCGAATGTCCAAGATGCTACGGGAACGGTTTCTTATGCATGGACAGGCACAACAGATACGACGGATAGCCCTTCTGGCCTTGGTGCTGGCAACTATTCTGTTACGGTAACGGACGAGGCAGGTTGTACAGACTCTGCCAATTTTGAAATCCTATCTCCAACATTATTGGCGGTAAGTTGTGCTACAACAACACCGCCTTCCAACAATAATACCACAGATGGCGCAGGAAGTGTAGAGATCGTTGGAGGAACAGCTCCTTATCAGATTTCTTGGACAGCAGGCGGCACGATGGTATCATCAGATGGCACCCATGTTGTCAACAATTTGGGTTGTGGTATTACCTATTCGGTAACGGTGACAGATGCCCAAAACTGTGAAGATATTTGCACCATCGAATTTCCGTGTGCAGCTTGTGAATTGACTATTGCTTTGACAGAAACAAATGGTATTAATTGCAATGGAGAAAGTACCGGAGCGATTGATCTGACCATTACAGATGCTGCCGGGATGGCGACAATCAGTTGGGAAGGCCCAGATGGATTTATGGATACACAAGAAGATCTTTCCAACCTAGCTGCCGGTGTTTATTCCGTTACGGTTGTTGATGAAAACGATTGTGAAGAAATTTCCAGCCTTGAAATTATGGAACCATCAACACTAGAATTTGTAACGGTCGTACCTACTGCTGAAACTTGCTTTATGGATAATGATGGTACCCTGACTATTACCGTAACAGGTGGTACAGCTCCTTACACCTATGCTACGGATTGTGCTACGTTCCAAATGTCAAATAGCTTTACGGGACTAGCCTGTGGAGATTATACTATTTGTGTAAATGATGCTAATAATTGCCAGATCACACAAGCGGTCAGTATTGATTGTGCGACACCTTTAACAATTAATAATGTAAGTACAACACCGGAAACTTGTGCCCCTGGAAGTAATGGCACCATTACTATAGATGCCACTGGCGGTATGCCACCATTGACTTATGAAGTGAATGGCAATGCTCAAAATAACAATATTTTCACAGGACTCACTTGTGGTGATTATACCATCATCGTTCGGGATGCTGCCAATTGTGAACAAACCACAACGACGGCAATAGCTTGCCCAACCGTTTTTGATGCTCCCGATGTAAACACAACTTGTAATGATAACGGCACGCCATCCGATCCGATGGATGATACCTTTACAACAAGCGTAACCATAACAGCTACCAATCCCGGAGCATCCAACCAATATACTGTTACAGATGGCATTCTGAACTGGGGACCATTTGATTACAATACTCCTCCAACTATAGATGCTTTTCCGGCAAACGGAACCGCTGTCACCCTAACCATTTGTGATGTGGATGATACCAGTTGCTGTACGGATATTTCTGTGAGTTCTCCTTCTTGTTCTGACCAATGTTTATTGACTATAGATCAATTCACACAAACCTTATGTAGTGATAATGGAACAGGAACAGACCCATCTGATGATACTTTCGGGTTTACCACAACAGTGAATGGTCTGAATACCGGCGGCCAATACAATATTTCTGATGGCATTGGCAATACCTATGGACCTTTTGATTACAATTCGGAAATCACAGTTCCTGGATTACTTGCCGATTGTAGTAACATTACACTCACATTTTCAGATATAAATGACCCGACCTGTACTGCAACACAAGATATTAGTCAATGTCCTTGCTCTACAGAATGTGATTTGACCATCACCAATGCTGCTATTGGAGATTGTATGGATGGCGGTACACCTTCTGACAGTTCTGATGATACTTATCAGATTACGGTCAATGCCATTGTTGCCAATGGTTCAGGGCAATATGTTGTCAATGCCAGTTATGGTGGCACCTTTGGCCCATTTGATTATGATACGCCTAACTTTATTATTTGTCCAGCAGATGGTCAAGATGTAACGCTGACCTTTTCTGATGCTAATGATAGTGGATGCCAAGCACAGGTCATTGTCAACCAAGCATCTTGTTCTGATCTTTGCGACTTGAACATTGATGTGGCCACAGCAGGATTTTGCCAAGACAATGGCACATCTTCCGATCCTAGTGATGACTTTTTCAATGTTGCGATAGATGCCTCTGTATTGAATGGTTCTGGGCAATATACTGTTACGACTAGTGGTGGATTCACCGGAAACTTTGGGCCATTTAATTACAATGAATCTAATGCCATTGAAAACCTCCCTGCTGATGCCAGTACAATTACCCTAACCTTTACAGATACCAATGACCCGAATTGTTCCGATACGTTCCAAGTTTCTAGTGGCCCTTGTTCCTCAACTTGTGAACTAACTCCTGAAATTGCCCTTATCGGAAACTGTGAATCCAATGGAACTCCTTCTGATCCAGCAGATGACACTTTTTCCGTCACGGTAAATGCTACGGCTGCCAACCCAGGCCCATCTGGACAGTTCATTGTTAGTGGATCAGGTTTTGCAGATCAAACATTCTCGTATGGAACGGGCGGCATTATATCTGGTCTTGTTGCAGATGGGAACCCCATTAATTTTACTTTTTCAGATGTTGACATAGCAGGCTGTGATGCAACAGCTTCCGTTTCGCAAATATCTTGTTCAAACGAATGCCTGCTCACCATTGACGCAGCCATTCCAGGAAACTGTAATAACAACGGTACGAGTTCTGACCCGAGTGATGACACATACGATATAACCGTTGCAGCTAATGTACTCAATGGCGGAACAGAATTCCTTGTCAATGGATTTGGGCCTTTCCCATATGCAGGAGGTGGCACCATAAATATTCCGGCAGATGATAATGGATTAACCTTAACGTTTGTCGATGCCAATGATCCAAGCTGTACAGCAACACAAGATGTTAGTATTCCAACCTGCTCATCCGACTGTGTGCTTACGGTTACAGAAACCACATCTGGTGTTTGCAATGACAATGGCACCCCTTCCAATCCGGATGATGACTTCTTTGAAGTTACGATAAATGCAACAGCAGCCAATGCAGGAATTCAATATCAAATTTTCAATGGGGCGAATCCGCTTGGCTCACAAGATTACGGTACGGCCACAACTATTAACCTTCCGGCCAATGGCACAGATATAACACTCGATATCCGAGATATTGACAATGCAGGTTGTGCACAGTCTGTAGTTGTAAATTCTCCTTCCTGTTCTCCGGAATGTATTTTAAATCTGGGCAATTTCATCGTAGGTAATTGCAACGACAACAATACCTCAACTGATCCATCAGATGATATTTTTGAAGTAACGATTTTCCCCGAAGTGACCAATGCGGGTGCCGGTGGAAATGAATTTACAGTTTCTGAAAATGGTAACCCTCTGGGGACTTTCAATTATAATGTTGGAGCAACTGTCTCCAATTTGCCAGCCAATGGCACAAACATCACTTTAACCATTACTGACAACGCCAATCCGGGATGTACTGGAACATTGGATGTCTCTCAATTATCTTGCTCCAGTGATTGTGTTATCACAGCCATGCAAGCCGTTGCAGAACCTTGTCAGGATAATGGTACCAATACCGATCCTTCGGATGATTTCTATTTCGTAACGGTAAATGCTACTGTCGAAGGTGGCGGAACAGAATTTGTGGTAACGGATGACCTTGGGAACAACATGACATTTACATATGGAACAGGTGGCCAAATGGGACCCTACCCTGCCGATGGATCAACGGTTTCTTTCACCTATACCGATGCTGGCAATCCAGATTGCTCTATGGCACAAAATACGGTCAGTCAGAATTCTTGTTCGGCAACTTGTGCCATTCAAATCATTGATGTCATGAATCAAGGTTGTAATGACAATGGCACACCAAGTGATCCTTCTGACGATACATTCTGCATAACATTTGATATTAATGCCCTAAACCCAGGAGCATCTAGTTCCTTTATTATTGTTACCGATAATGAGACAACTTTCGGACCTTTTGTATATGGGCAAAGCAATCAAATTTGCAACTTGCCTTCCGATGGTCTTGAGATAACTTGTCAGGTCATCGATGTAGATATTCCAGATTGTACGGATAGCTTTGATATCTCTCAATCTGCCTGCTCCGTCGCCTGTATTATTGAAAATATACAAGTCACTACGGAACCATGCAACGATAATGGCACGCCTTCCGATCCTTCGGATGATACCTTTTGTGTTCTTATTGATGCAACAGCTATAAACTCTTTATCTGGCCAATTTATTGTTGAAGATGGTGGCCAGATTTTCGGTCCATTTAATTATGGTGCCGGTGGTCAGATTTGTGGATTACCCGCTAATGGCATCCCGATGAGCTGTGTTGTTACCGATGTTGATGATCCTTCTTGTAGTGATACAGTTGAAGTCAGTCAGGATTCCTGTTCCGATTTATGTGTGGTGACGATAGACCAATTGGTTGCAGAACCTTGTGACAATGGCGGCACCGATACTGATCCTTCTGATGATACTTTCTGTATAACCATCAATGTTTCCGGACTGAATACTGGCGACCAATATGTTATTGATGAAAATGGCCAAACATTCGGACCGTTCACTTATGGGGTAACAGAAACCATTTGTGGGTTACCTGCCAATGGCATGATGCTGAGTTGTATTGTAACGGATGTCGATGATCCAAACTGCACAGCAACTGCACAAGTTTCGCAAACATCTTGTTCGGATGCTTGCGTATTAGACGTCA
>JAHDGC010000359.1 GCA_020627865.1 Saprospiraceae bacterium
GATAGGAAATATAATGGAATGTTGGAAATATAGAAAAGTTTGAGCGAGTATAACAATTGGGTGCACTAAAAGAATATTGCAGTAGCAGTAAAATAAAACCGGAATTGCCCTACATGCTTCGACTGGGATAAATTTGTATAATGATACTATTATTTTGGCCGGAAGTACTGAGCCTTTGAATTCGCTGCGAGCCATAAGTCTCTTGGGGACAAATGCTTGCAAAGTATCTTGTAATGCTATTTGGGGAGACCCGAATAATCCGAATCCGAACTCCGGCATTTATGTTTTCGAAAGTGCTTTTAGCGAAATCAACTGTAATGATATTCGGGATGTCCACACCGGTATTGAATTTTCGGGAGATTGCCCCGATACGGATTTGTGGGGGAATGACATGTGGAATATGGAAATTGAGCTGTATATGACTGCGTCAGCGATGTTTGGAGATAATGCAGCGGAGGGTGTACAGGCGCATAAAGGGAATAGATGGATGGGGGATTATAACGATGCTTTGGGGGCGGCTAGGCATGAGGGGCCTTTTGAGATAATCCAGCTTTCTAGTTTCATTGTTGATTTTGGAGGTGACAATTTGCTTCCATCATCAATATTTACTCCGAATGCCACTAATGCGAACTGGTTTATTAATCAGTTAGGTACAGCTTTAGTGTGTACTCCTAGTCCACTTCCCAATCTCCCTGTCAAAATTATCACAAAACTAGATAAGGAAATAGCGAAAGGAACTGTATCGACCGAAAGCTACCAACAAGAACTCAAATGGGCGATGGAGAAAGAGCTGTACACAAAACTAGATCAAAACCCAGAACTTATTGAAACTGATCTGGATATCAGTGCTTTTTATGCTGCAAAAACGAATAACAATTCCATTATCAAACAATATAGAGCCGTAGAGCTAGAAATGGAAGCTGGTTTTACCTTAGCATTACAGGAACAACAAAGCCTTGAAAATACAGATGCAGCTTTAACAACGCTATTGGAAGATTTGTACGATGTACAAGACGGAAATGGTGGGGGGATGCCATCCCAGCAGAAACTACTAGCAGCGAAGCTGGCTACAGAAACAGCAATCAACAACCAAGCCGCTACATTTCTGGAAGAGGCTGCAACAACAGAGGCAATAGAAAGTAGCAAAACTTTGTATATTGATGAAGCAGGACTATTGAATAGTAATATATACACGGATTTTCCTTACAAGCAAGCTTCTCAAAATATTTATGAAATTTACTTGAACACAGTAGCTAGAGGCATCGGTAGTTTCAGTTCTGACCAGTTAGCTACTATTCAGATGTATGCCAATAGTTGTCCATTAGCCAGAGGGGATATTGTATTTAAGGCCAGGAGCCTATGGGCAATGATTGATCCTGTTGCTGTTTATAACGACGATGCCCTTTGCGATTTGGTTGGCATCAACCGATCTTCAAGAAAAGAAACAAAATCAGAAAGCAATAATCTGTTTACGATTTACCCGAATCCAGCGAATGATTTTATTACTCTAGCATTTAATGCAGAGGTGATTGAAAGCCGCCTGTATATCTACGCCCTTTCTGGGCAATTGATTTGAATACAAAACCGTAGAGACGCAATGCATTGCGTCTCTACGGTTTTGTATTCAGCATACCCCGATGCTCTGCGTCGGAAAACATTATAATGTTTAGCCTTGTGGGGCGATACCCCGTACCCTTTGGGTCGGGGTAGTTCATTTTAGAAGAAGTACTGGATAGTAAAGTTGATAAAACCCGAATTGATGTCTCAAGCTTACCCAATGGCATGTACATTTGTAAATTGAAAATTAATGATACAGAATCTTATTTGGAAAAGTTAGTGTTAATTAAATAACAACATAACAGAGCGTAAGGAATTGTTCTTGCGCCCTGTTTTAATTTGATAAAATGAAACAACTTCTTGTCGTATTAAGTTTGTTTTTTGTGAGTTTCGAGCTGTACTCACAGACACTTTCTAAAATCAAACATGATTACATTTGGTTAATGGGTTACGATAGTAGTAATGACCCTAGTACAGGTTGGGGAGGAACAAGGATTGATTTTAATACTTTCCCGCCAACCATAGAGTATGAATATCGGGAAATGGATATGGACATAGCCAATACGAGCATGTGTAATAATGATGGGGAATTGCAGTTTTACAGCAATGGATTGGCGATATCAAACCATGCACACGAGATCATGGAAAATGGAGATACAATAAATCCTGATCCCTTTACGCAATCTATGTTGTTTGGGTTAATTATGAATCAAGGGCTACTTTCATTAGAGGCTCCTGGAGTTTCAGGAGAATACTATGTCATTCATGAGGATAGAACTTATATTGGGCAACCGGAGCATCCTACACATACTTATGATTTATTTTATACTAATATAAGGATGTCTGCGAATTCTGGATTAGGTAGAGTAATGAGTAAAAATAATTCTATAGTCCATGATACCCTTGATTTAGGGAAAATAACAGCGTGCAAACATGCAAATGGAAGGGATTGGTGGATATTGGTGTTTGAGTTGGATTCAAATAAGTATTATAGCATATTGTTGACCCCCGACGGATTTCATGTAAATGAATCTGTATCTATAAGCTCCGCCACAATTTCGGGAATAGGACAGGCTTTTTTTTTCCCTGATGGCACCAGGTATGCACGGTTAAGTTCAGTAGGGGGGGCTAGGGGCTTTTTTGGATATTTACGATTTTGACCGATGTACGGGTTTATTATCGAACCCTCTAAATATTGGCAATTTAAGTGGAGGTAGTATGGGAGTGGGCTTTTCCCCAAACTCAAAATACCTCTACTTCAACACCAACACTACTTTACTTCAATACGACCTCGAAGCCGAAGATATAGAAGCCAGCAAAGACACCATTGCTGTTTACGATGGCTATATTTCTACTTTTTTACCGACCACCTTTTTTTTACAACAACTCGCACCCGACGGGAAAATCTACCTTTCCTGCACCAATACTGTAGATGTCCTCCACGTCATCCATAACCCTGACGAAGCTGGGCAAGCCTGCAATATGGAACAGCATGGCACCCAGCTCCCAACCCTGAACCTTTTCTCCATCCCCAACTTCCCCAACTACCGCCTCGGTCCCCTAGACGGCTCCCCCTGCGATACGCTCGGCCTGAACAATACCCCAGTCGCCTTCTGGCGCAACGATGCCGATACCCTAGATATGCTGCACCACCATTTTGTCGATCTGTCCTATTACGAACCGGCTGCTTGGCACTGGGATTTTGGAGACGGTACCGGTTCCACAGAACGCAACCCCGAACACTACTTCCCCGAACCGGGTGACTATGAGGTTTGCCTGAGGGTGAGTAATGAGTATGCGATGGATACGGAGTGCAAGATTTTAAGCCTTGGCACAACGGCAACGGAACCGGATGTTTTAAGAAATAAACCATTGAAAGTCTACCCCAATCCGGCAGATGACTATATATTGTTGGAATATTTGCCAGAAAGTAAACATGTCACATGGACATTGTACGATGCAATGGGTAGGGTGGTGATGAAACAACAATTGGTCAATGCAGGGCGGCACCGTTTTGTGTTGAAAGACGATATAAATACCGGTTTGTATTTTTGGATGGTGAAGGATGGGGTGCGTGTTGTTGGGAGTGGGAAGGTTTTGATCCAATAACCGTAGGGACGAATCGCATTCGTCCGAAAGAATCGCATTTCTTAAAAATCGTTGTCATCAAGAAAGTCAAGCGCACCTGCCTGTCGTGTGGAAGCAGGCAGGTCAAGGTTCAGACAAAGGGGATGCCTAAACAAAATCCCTTTCATCATACTTCGGCACAGCCGGCTTCCTTTTGTGTACTTCCCGCAACTCAAGATGATCTTCCTCCAGTGGGTAATCATGCTCCAACCTATCCATTTCCTTTGCAATTTCTTCTTCTTCCCATTCATCGGAAAGGATTCTAGTAAAAGGAAAGCCAAAAACACCCAGATAATGAATGGCCACACCAATACCCCAACTAGCAATAGGGTAGACACACCAAACTTCATGGGGCTCCATTGCGTTTATAATAACAAAAAACACACTCATGACCAAGTAAATACTTAAGTGGCTGAAGAACCCTTTTTTCTTCTGTACTCTTCTTTTGGCTTTTGTATAAGTATCCATATTATTGATTGATTTTTCTTTAGCAAAATATCCATGAACGATATTGCCACAATATATATGTTTTATGCTACATTGTCGAAATCCTTAGACCATTTAACGGTTGCCATCGACAAATAATACCAGTGACTCAATTCGTATTTGGATAGTTTTACGACACTCAAGCATATTTAATTCGGCATATTGAAGGACAAATCCACCAACCATGAATCACCCCTGATAAGCCGCCGGATCATCCTTCCCCAAAGCCGCAAACCCTTTCAACCGCAAATGACAAGCATCACAAACCCCACAAGCACGCCCATCTTCATCCGGATCATAACAGCTTGATGTGATGGCATAGTCCACCCCAAGATCCAAGCCCATCTGGATAATCTCCGATTTTTTCAAGTGCAACAAGGGCGTTTGAATTTTCAACTGCCGACCTCCTTCTACACCCGCTTTTGTGGCTAAGTTTGCCATATGTTCATATGCTGCGATATATTCCGGTCTGCAATCCGGATAACCACTATAGTCAATAGCATTAACCCCAATGAAAATATCCGTCGCACCATTCACCTCCGCATAAGCCAGCGCGAAGGAAAGGAAAATCGTATTTCGCGCAGGTACATAAGTTATCGGAATCTCCCCCGACATTTCTGCTTCATCCCGACCTTTGGGAACCTCAATATCTGCCGTTAACGCGGAACCCCCGAAAGCCCGCAAGTCTATTTGGATAACTTTATGATGCTTTACGCCAAAGTATCCTGCAACCCGCTTGGAAGCCTCCAGTTCGGTATCGTGCCGCTGTCCATAAAGAAAGGACAAGGCATGTACCTCAAAGCCTTCCGATTTCGCATAAGCCAGAATCGTCGTAGAATCCAACCCTCCACTAAGTAATATTACTGCCTTTTTCTTCTGCATAAAATTTGTATGTTTTAGGCCTTTGATAGTTTTGTGAACAATAAACACTCGATACGTTTAAATGTGAGTTCCATAGGAACGACATGTTATTGCCAGTCATGAAAATGGCTGGAACGCGAGAAGTGCAAAACTATCGAGAGGTCGATATTTTTTAAAATTATGCAAAAATAAAACACTTTCCCTATTCTGCATGTTTTAAATCATAGTATCTTTGCATTCCTGCGGAATTGAGCTAAAATCTTTTATTACTGATGTATTGATGAATAAAGAAGAGTCCCATCGGGACGACATGCCTTTGCCAGAAACGTAAGTCTCTGGAAATTTTGTAGATAAATAATCATAATCTAAAATTTGAATTGTTACTAATGGATAATACCAAAAAATTCGATCTTCTCGGCAAAGCCATCAACGAACTCCCCGCTTCCCCCTCCGAAGCACAGCTTGATGCTTTCCCAAACAGAAATAAAAACAGAAACTATATTGTCTCCTTCGAATGTGCCGATTTCACCTCCCTCTGCCCCGTAACGCAGCAATCCGATTTTGCTAAAATCCATATCCAATACATCCCGGGAGAGCAATGTATCGAATCCAAATCCCTGAAATTCTACCTCCAATCCTATCGTTCCCAAAAAATGTTCAACGAAGATATTGTCAACCAAATTCTTTCAGATTTGGTTAAGGCTTGCTCCCCGAAATGGATGCAGGTCAAGGGAGCTTTTGCCGCACGTGGAGGCATCAGCCTTACAGCAACCGCAGAATTCCCCGATATAAATGTGGAGAACCATAAATAATAATATTAGAATTGCATTTTTTTGGTTTGTTTTTGCACTTTTTTATTGCATTTTAATTTGATATGATATATCTTTGCGGTATGAATAGTTAAAATGATGGCCATACAATCTCACCATTTTAACTTGTATACTATGACCGTTAGCAATTATGCTATAACGCAAACAGCAATTAAATTTTGGGCAGAAGAAGACCGTCCACGAGAAAAATTAATGCTAAAAGGCAAGCAAAGCCTGACCAACTCAGAACTGTTGGCCATTCTATTGGGCTCTGGAAATCGGGAAGAATCCGCCCTAGGCCTTGCACAAAGGGTGCTTCATTCTGTAGACAATAAACTCTCGGAGTTAAGTAAATGTGGCCTCAAAGATCTGATGCAATTTAAAGGTATCGGGGAGGCTAAAGCGGTTAATGTTACCGCAGCTATGGAGTTAGGCAGGCGACGACAAATTGCCCTCGTATCAGAAAGACCTCGAATTCGGGTAAGCAAAGATGCCTTTAAACTGCTAGGGCCTCGATTAGTCGACCTCAGACATGAAGAATTCTGGATTCTGTTACTCAACCGAGCCAATTATGTTATCGGTACGGAATGTGTCAGCAGCGGAGGTGTTGCAGGTACTGTTGTTGATGCAAAAATTATTTTCAAAAAGGCTGTCCTTGCCTTAGCATCCTCTATTATATTGTGCCATAATCATCCATCTGGAGGGCTGCAACCCAGTCAGGCCGATCTCGACATTACCCAGAAGTTAAGAAAAGGAGGGAAATCCCTCGATATCATGATCCTCGACCACCTAATTATTTCAGAACGGGGCTTTTATAGTTTTGCGGATGAAGGGAAGTTATAAATTTGTATCTTTGCCCTTTTCTGGCAACAAAAGAAGTATACACAGAGTTAATAATATCAAGCATAGCCGGAGTCGTTTAGGGATTATCCCCCTATATTGATCTCAGTGCCAGGAGAACCAAGACATGATGAACAAAAACAAATTCGATTATTTTTTACTTCGAAGGGTGTTGGGGCTGGCCAAACCATATCGGAATGTATTTATCGCTACGGGGATACTGGCCGTTTTATTGGCGCCACTAGCCATTGCTCGTCCCTATTTTATCAAAGTTTTGGTCGATGACTGCATCTTTTCTTATGATTACACCTGTATGAAGCGTGTTATCGCGCTCATTTGTGTGTTTTTAATTTCGGAGGTTATCTTTCGTTACTTGTTTATTTATGCTTCAAGCTGGTTAGGGCAATCTGCTATCCGAGATTTGCGGGTTAGGGTTTTTGATAAAATTAGTAGTCTAAAATTAGGTTATTTTGATCGGACACCGATTGGAACTGCCACTACTCGAACCATTAATGATATCGAAACCATAAATAGTGTTTTTTCGCAAGGTGTCATTACTATTGTTGCAGATTTATTTACCCTGTTTGCCGTATTTGCCATTATGCTGTATACCAGTTGGTCTCTTACATTAGTCTGCTTGACCGTTTTGCCATTGCTCATTCTA
>JAHDGC010000360.1 GCA_020627865.1 Saprospiraceae bacterium
GGATGAATGGGTGACGATTGCCACAACACGTCCGGAAACCATTTTGGGCGATACGGCCGTTGCGATAAACCCTGATGATGAACGGTATAAGCATTTGGCAGGAAAACAAGTTATTGTTCCGATGGTAAATCGGGTAGTGCCCATTATTCAAGATGCTTATGTTGAGGTGGAGTTCGGTACGGGATGCCTGAAGGTTACGCCTGCACACGATATGAACGATTATGAAATCGGGCAGCGTCACAAGTTGGAAACCATTGATGTTTTTAATGATGACGGTACCATGGGTGAGGCGGCTGGTTTCTATCTGGGAGAAGATCGGTTTGCTGTTCGGAAGAAGATTGTTAAGGAATTGGAGGCCAAAGGGCATATTGTCAAAATTGAAGATTATAGAAATAAGGTTGGTCGTTCCGAAAGAACAAATGCTATTGTGGAACCGCGACTTACGAAGCAGTGGTTTCTGGATATGAAAGACTTGGCGGCGACTGCTCTGAAGGCGGTAGATTCTGGTGAGGTTACTTTTTATCCAAAGCATTTTTGGAATATGTATTACAACTGGCTCAACGAAGATAATGTTCGGGATTGGTGTATTTCGCGGCAGCTTTGGTGGGGACAGCGTATTCCAGCTTGGTACTATGGAGAGGAAGTTTTTGTGGCGGAAACGGAGGCAGCGGCTTTGAAAATGGCACGTGAAAAAACAGGGAAAGACTTAGCGCTTACAGATCTTAAGCAAGAAGAAGATGTGGTGGACACTTGGTTTTCGAGTTGGCTTTGGCCGATTTCCGTGTTTGATGGTTTTGAAACACAGGAGGAATTGAAATACTATTACCCGACTTCTGTTTTGGTAACGGGTTGGGATATTATGTTTTTCTGGGTCGCTCGGATGATCATGACAGGTTATGAATATGGCGGTGAATTGTTAGGCGAGGATTTGGCAAAAGCAAAGGGTATACAACCGTTTAATGATGTTTACTTTACAGGAATGGTTCGGGATGAAAAACGGCGGAAGATGAGTAAATCGCTGGGCAATTCTCCGGATGCTTTAACCTTGATCGAAAACTATGGTGCAGACGGTGTCCGGTTCGGCATGATGTCGAGTGGGGCAGCGGGTAACGATATTATTTTTGATGCGCCCATAGATAAGGAGACAAAAGCGGTTTTGAATGAAAGCCAGCTTTGTGCGCAGGGGATGAAGTTTTGCAACAAACTCTGGAATGCCCTGAATATGCTAAAGGGGAAGGAGGTTGCGGATAAGCCTGCCAGTGAGGAAAATAAAATGGCGATGCAATGGTTGGAATACCGGCTCAGTCAAACTGTCGAAGAGGTCGAAGATCATTTTAAAACATACCGTTTGTCCGACGCGTTGAGTGCCTTGTATCGTTTCATCTGGAATGACTTCTGTTCTTGGTATCTGGAATTGATTAAACCCGCTTCTGGGGAGCCGATGGACAAGGAAACCTATGATCGGACCATTGACTATTTTGGGGAAATGATGATCATGTTGCATCCGTTTATGCCATTTATCACCGAAGAGTTGTGGCACAACATGAAGGAGCGTGCAGACGGGGAAGATTGTGTGATTAGCCAATACCCAAAAATAAAAGCATACGACAATACGATGTTGCAAAATATGGAGCATGTCCGAGAAATGGTGACAGGTGTTCGTGAAATTCGGAACAAAAATGGCCTTAGCCCAAAAGAGGCGATGGCGGTTTACGTGAAGAAAACGGATTGGTCTGAGGCGCTATACACAAAATCTGGCTATCTCGGAGTTGCCAAAAAGATGGGGAATCTATCCGACTTGCAGTTCACGGAAACGGATGTGGACAGTACCGTATCTTTCGTTTGTGGAACAGAAGAGTATGCCGTTTTCCTAGAGCAAACGATTGATGTGGAGGCAGAACGAAAACGCATTACTAAAGATCTGGAGCATCAAAAGGGCTTCGTGAATTCTATTAAGAAAAAGTTGAGCAATGAGCGTTTTGTCAACAATGCTCCTGCGGCGGTAGTGGATAAGGAGAAGCAGAAGTTGTTGGATGGAGAGGCAAGGATAAAAATTTTACAGGATGCTTTGAATAATTTGAATTAGAAATTACATATCATTTTGTAGTAGTATAAAAAACTATTTTATCACCAGAGGTCAGCATTTTGTGTTTGATCTCTGGTTTTTTATAAAACAACTGGATACGAAAACTATGAGAGACTATTTCTCAATGAAGCTTTAAATTTTTGATATACTTAAAGTCTTTCTTGTTCAGCGTATAAAGTGGGGTGTTTTTCTCTAAGGCAGTCGCAGCAATAATAGCATCAGGTAATGTTAGATTATGACTTAATGAAAACTCGGTCATTAGCCTAATGAATGTATTGCATATATTGGGAGTAATGTCAATAACTCTTAAGTGTTTAATATCTTTAAGAATTTTTTGTAATTCCTTCTTGTTCAATGCACCATAAATGAGTTCTCCTACAATAACCGCATTTATCGCAATATTATCCTGACCAATTTTTTGAAGTTCTGCAATAATCGCAGTATTATTTTTATAAAATTCAATCAGGATATTAGTATCACAAAGTACTACTTTTTCAGTTTCCATGCTTCTTTTCTTAGTTGTGATGCATCAATTTCTCTATCTTTGAAAAGTCCGGCAGATTTGAAAAAGTCATAATTCTTTTCTAGAGCGTCATCTTTTTTATCAGACTTAATAGTGAAAAAATTCTTCTTCAGGCTTTCTGAAAGTCTGGACAATAGTTCCAGCTTATCTTCCACAGGTAGTGGCTCCAGCATGCGCATGTATTTATCAACTGTGATATTTTTCATGATAAGACTTATTTTATAATAAAGTATGCATCCTTGTATTTCCATAAAGATACCAAAGTAAAAAACAATAGTCAATTTCTGTAATAGTTTATTTGTTTTTATACATTAAATCTATGAAAAATGTTGTCTTTTACTCTGTTTGGAATATAAACCAATCTCATACACCAATCCAATCTCATATGGCATCTATATTTATGTTAATGTCCAATAAAGCAATCGACATGTCGTTATACAAACGAACCGATTATTCATTTTTTAAAAACAAAAGTTATGAGATTTTTATGTACAATTTGCTTGATGCACTTATTTTTCCTTTCAAACAGCTATGCTCAACTTACGGGTAAGATCGATGATGGCGAGGTTCACTTTGACAGACCTTGGCTTGATGTATCTTTACTAGGAGAAGAACCATTGTCAGCAGAAACACCCATTACAGAAATGACCTTCGAGTCGGTAGATTTTAATTACGGTACGATCCAAGCCGGAGACATTGTCCAAAATGTTTTCCGATTTACGAATACCGGTAGGGAACCTTTAATTATATTCAATGCAAAAGGCTCTTGCGGTTGTACCGTGCCCGTATGGCCCAAGGATCCAATTGCACCCGGGGAAACAGGAGAGTTTGTCGTAGAGTTCAATTCCAAAAATAAAAGAGGGAAACAAAGTAAAAGGGTTACGATTACGGCCAATACCGATCCGGGACAAACTTTCCTCACCATCAGGGGAGAAGTGATGCCGAAGGGTGAGGATGAAAGTGTGAAAAGAACAGCCCCTAAACCTAAACAAGCAAGTTTGGATATAGCAACGAGTGATGTCGTGCTTGCGCCAAATCCTGTAAGCGATGAACTCAGGTTAAGCCTTAAAAATTTGAATGGGCAATCTGCCGAAATACAAATTTATAACTATAATGGTCAGCTTATGGAGAGAAGGACTGTAGAAAAAATCTCAACGGAGACCATTAATTTTGATGTGCAAAATTATACCCCAGGATTTTATACCATTTCGGTAGCCATTGCGAATGAGGATATTATTGCGAAGCAATTTGTCGTCGTACGATAGTGCTATATATGAAGTTTTAAGATAAAGGAAAATTTTTGTGTCGGTCTATTGGCACCACAGATTTTTCAGATGTAAACAGACCTGTCTGCTGGTTCTGTCGCAGCAGGCAATTTAACAGTGCTAACCATTAAGAAATTAAGATTATTAAGAAAGATACAACAAGTTGTTTACTTAATTTTCTTAATTCCTTAATGGTCAAAGGAAGCTCACTGTTAAGCGTTTAATCTTTTTGTGAAATAATTCTTAAATAAGCGTTTTGGTGTAGATTGAATACCCCGCGACTTTGGGTATTCCAACATATGTGATTGTGTAAAAGATAGTCGCGAGAATCATTCTTTCAGGCAATCATAAACCACAAATTTTTCATTTTCTGCCACAACATTTACAGGATCAAAAATTTTCTCCAGATGTACCTTATAATTCAAATGTTTATTCGCTACCAATTGAAAATGCCCATCCATTTTTAAACATCGTTTTACTTCTCGAAACAGGCGGAGCGATACCTCAATATTATTTTCATATGCAAAATGAAAGGGTGGATTAGAAACCACAAAATCAAAATAATTGTCCTCGAATTTTTCCAAATTATCCTCAAAGTGAAAGTAGGTGTTGTCTGCTGAAAGATTTAATTTTGAAGAAGCGATAGCCAGAAATGCATCATCTAACAAGTGCAATTCCGCTGCTGCTTTATGCTGTCTAATTGTATTTGCTAACACCCCATTTCCGCATGCGAGATCAAGCACACGATGATCTTCTTCCCTAAGTGAGAGATGCTGGATTAAAAATTGGGTGCCATAGTCAATATGTCCGCTGGAGAATACGCCAAAATATTGTTGTAAATTTCCTCCCGAAGCAAGCCCAATTATATTCAAAAGCGAAATTTCTTGAAAAGCTTTCTTCTTGGTCAAAATTAACAACCGTGATTTTTTCCAAGCCTTACTCTGTTCGGCTTTTTCAAAGAAGTCTTTTGCAATATTGATGATTTGTGGACTAAAATGCCGAGTCATAAATCCACAAATGACAATGCCACCTTCTTCGAGTTGTTTTGAAAGTTGATACAAGTATAGCCGGAAAAGCTCTAGCGATTTTGGGATCTTCAGCAAGGCCAGCTCAAAAGATTGGTCTATACCTTCTAAAGGTAAAAATACCCGAGATTCATCCATTTTCAATCCATTCGCTATAAAGTTTTTTTGCCAAGATTTTTGCTGTGATTTATAGGCAACGATGGCTGTTGGTTTCAATGGATGTAAGCAAGACATCAAAAAGCCAAAACGATCATTGGCAATAAGTATAGACTTTTGGGTCAGTTGCTGTTCGTCGAGGTGTTTTAAAATGTGTTCGTCTGCGGCACTCCACGCTCGTAGGGAGCGATTGGAGGTTGCAGGGTAGCGAGTGAAGTGGTAGTGGGCGTTCTGATATTGAAATTGCATGCTTTTTTGGGCGAAGGTAATAAAATGTTAGAGCGTAGCAAACTGCTCTGTAATAAATAAGTGAATGAGTTTAAATAATAGACTACTTTCGAAGAGCAGAATCCCCTTGTAATCCTTTCACCAAGCCACCCCAATCGGAAAGTCCTCTACATTCGGCGGGAAGTTTGTCGTCGGAGACTGCTTGCCATCCGTCAATTCCTTCACCCGTTCCGCGATATAAGCATCCAGTGTTTTGACCGAAATTTTTCCCTTATTATGATAATTGGCCTTACCATTCATGCCCTCCACAAGTGCCTTGGTGAACGCTCCATTCCCCCAAGCTGCATCTTCAAGAGAATACTGTTTCCCCGTAGAGGAAGAAAACACCACCGCGCCATTCTCTGCCGAAATTAACTCATTGACAAAGCGATTAATATCAGGCCCGCCCCAGCGACGCGTGACCTGCATCAAATTCCCAGAATGACAAGCATCCATAAAAACGACAATCTTGCCGGGCACGGAGGCTACCGTCAGCCTAATGTCTTCCTTGCTGATCCCCGTCCTTTTCAAGCTTTCCACATCAGCCCCAACTGGGAGGAAATACAAAACCCCAGCCTTTTCTTCTACACCATGACCGGCCAAGAACAACATGGCGACATCGCGGGAAGTCGTTGCTCGCTCAAGCCATTGTAGCCCATCCAAAATATTATCCTTGGTAGCAGCTTTATCCGTCAAACTTTTGATTTCTATATCCCGATAAAGTCCGCCTTTTTGTTTTTGCATGGTATTGCAAAAATCCAATGCATCCTTAGCCGGAAAATTTAGTCTAAACTTGGGATCATCATACTCGCTCACTCCAACAGCGAGGATGTACAATTTGGGTTTCAATATATCCTCATCCCTAGGTTGTTCCCCTTTCCAATACAGGGAAATATAAGCCGGATCACTGGCGCCAAATCGGTTTTCCGCAATCACCGAAATTTTACAGTTTTCTGGTGGAATGGTGATGGTCGCTTCGCCTCTTTTTCCTTTCGGAACAATGCCTCGCTGGTTGTCTACAGGTCTTCCATTTAACAATATTTTTACACCTGTTATGGCTTCGTCGTTGGGCGATTGTATGCTATAGCTGATTTGTACCGTTTCGCTAAACACATCGGAGCCACTGCTCGGACTTAAAATGCGAACAGTGGGCGGGAGTTCCTTGTTAATATGCCTTGTCCTAGTGGCCTTATTCGCTGCTTGATCTGCTTTCCGTACTGCTTCTGATTCATCCAATACATCTATGATCCGATCTATAACATCCGGTCTGTAATACTTATCGCGAAAGCGGGAAATGGCATAAAAACTGGCTTCCTGATCTGACCCGTTATTGACATGCCAGCCGATTAATTCTTCTGCTCCCGGTGAGGCATCGTAGTAGCCGGAGGGTGTCCAGCATACCCAGCGTTTGTTATCGGGGTGAAGAAATAGATTTAACAAAAGTTCTCCATCTTCCATACGATACCAGCGGATGGTGCCATCTCCAAAGGCGGCTGCGGCTACTTTGTTGTTGCCGGCGATGTTGACGGCCCATGTAACTGCTTGCGTTGCTTTTTTCCACAAAACTTTGCCGGAAGGGTTGGTGCAGTATAATGTCCAGTTTGTTCCAAAAACCATTTGGGATGCATCAAGGCTGATGTCTACACAGAAGGATTTTTCATGTTTTTTAAGAAAAGATACGGCTTGGCCGTTGATGGTTGGCGAAGTGTTGTTATGCCAGTTTTTAATTGTAATATTTTCTAGTTTATCCTTGTAGCTATCTTGTTGAGATGCTTGTTGTAAAATATTTCGGTTATCCAGATAGAAACTTAAGGGATTTCGATATGCTGGTTTGATGCCTATTTCAAAACCATCATAACTTATGCGGAGATGAGATTTATCACTAGTGGCATAATTATTTATCTCAGCAGCCTTATAGCTTTCCTTTTTTGCAGTTTGAGTAGTAAAGATACCCCAATCTGGCTGGGAGCCTGCATAGCAAAATCTGCCGTCAGGCAAAGTCTTAATATCCATGATGG
>JAHDGC010000361.1 GCA_020627865.1 Saprospiraceae bacterium
AACGTTAATCGTTGTATTTCAGTACTTTATGGCTTTTTTGTTTTTTGTAATAAAAAATTAATTATTTTTTGTATCTTTGCAGACCAAAATTAGAATATGCCTAAGCAAGAATTGATACAACAAGACGGAATTATAGAAGAAGCACTTTCAAATGCTATGTTTCGTGTGCGTGTAGACAATAATCACGACATTGTAGCTACGATCTCTGGAAAGATGAGAATGAACTACATTCGAATTTTACCAGGGGATAAAGTAAAGGTTGAAATGTCTCCCTATGATCTTTCTCGGGGTAGAATTAAATATCGTTATAAATAAGAAATAATGAAAGTAAGAGCATCGATTAAAAAAAGATCTGTTGACTGTAAGATTGTTCGCAGGAAAGGAAAACTTTACGTTATTAATAAAAAGAACCCTAAATTTAAACAAAGACAAGGGTAAATTAACTGATTTCAAAAGTATACTCAAATGGCTCGAATAGCTGGTATAGATTTACCAAAAAATAAAAGAGGCGTAATAGGATTAACTTATATCTTTGGTATAGGTTCATCTATTGCAAGAGAGATTTTAGAGAAATGCAATATTGATGAGAATGTTAAGGTCAAAGATTGGACTGACGACAATATTCGCTCGATCTCCGGTACCATTCAAGAAGAATATAAGGTAGAGGGGCAGTTGCGTTCCGAAGTACAAATGAACATTAAACGTTTGATGGATATTGGTTGTTACAGAGGATTACGCCATCGTAAAGGTTTACCTACTCGTGGCCAGCGTACTCGTACGAATGCTCGTACCCGTAAAGGTAAGCGTAAGACGGTTGCGAATAAAAAGAAAGCTACTAAATAATAATATTGTTTTACAGAAATTTCTTACCCTGTTTGAATTTCTTAATCCTGTTTGATAAAAATGGCAAAAGTTAAAAAAACAAAAGTTAAAAAAAGAAAGGTTCGTGTTGAAGCTGAAGGAACGGCTTATATCAAAGCAAGTTTCAACAATATTATTATTTCTCTTTGTAACAAAAGAGGTGATGTGGTTTCGTGGGCCTCAGCTGGTAAAGCTGGGTTCAGAGGATCAAAGAAAAATACACCTTATGCAGCTCAGGTCGCTGCGTCTGATGCCGCGAAAGTAGCATACGATGCGGGCATGCGTACTGTTGAAGTATTCGTGAAAGGCCCAGGTTCTGGTCGGGAAGCGGCTATCCGTGCTATTGATGTAGCCGGTATTAAAGTATCGCGTATTCGTGATGTTAGCCCTGTACCACACAATGGTTGTCGCCCACCTAAGCGCAGAAGAGTTTAATATATTTTATTTTAGAAACAGACTAATCTAATTCAAGATAAGTTATGGCAAGATATGTAGGCCCAAGGTCAAAAAAGTCAAGGTCATTTGGTGAATCTATTTTTGGTTATGATAAGGCTTTTGACAAAAAAAAATATCCTCCTGGACAACATGGAAACAAGCGGAGGAGAAAACAAAAGTCTGATTACGCCAATCAGTTGATGGAGAAACAAAAGGCCAAATATACTTATGGTGTGCTCGAACGTCAGTTTAGAAATACCTTCGAAAAAGCAAACCGTAAAAAAGGTGTTACTGGTGAAGTCCTTTTACAATTTTTAGAGGCTCGTCTGGACAATACCGTTTATCGTTTAGGTATTGCACCTACCAGAAGGGCAGCGCGTCAATTGGTTTCCCATAAACATATCCTTGTTAATGGTATAATCAACAATATCCCGTCTGCTCCTCTAAAGCCAGGCGATATGGTTGCTGTCAGAGGAAAATCTAAAGGTAATATGGTTATCGTTGATTGTGTTTCCAATAAATCTGACGTTAGAAAATTTGGATGGTTGGAATGGAATCCCGATAAAATGGAAGGGATTTTCCTTCAGTATCCTGAGCGTGAGAATATACCGGAAAAGATCAACGAACAATTGATCGTTGAACTTTATTCTAAATAATCAGATCAATCTCTTGGCGTTTTTTTATTACAGACGGTGTTTGTAATAAAAAAACGCCTTTGCTTGATTTGTCCTTTAGTCTCGATAGTAAAACAAAACGTACAAGTCAAAGTTATAAATTGCTGACCTGTTTACGTGATATACAAACAGGCAGGTTCACAAGCACTCACTTTTGTCTTTTTCCTTGTAAAGGGGAATTTACCTTAACCTCCAATAATATTCTCTATATATGAGTAGTAGTATTCTTAATTTTCAGAAACCGGATAAAATAATTTTACAGAAGGCTACTGAATTTGAAGGTTCTTTTGAATTCAAACCGCTTGAGCCTGGTTTTGGGCAAACCATTGGGAACTCCCTCCGAAGAGTTTTACTTTCTTCTTTGGAAGGTTTTGCTATTTCCGCCGTTCGGATCGCTGGTGTAGATCACGAGTTCTCTACTATTCGTGGTGTGGTGGAAGATGTTGTGGATATTGTTTTGAACCTTAAGCAAGTGAGGTTGAAGCAGCTCATCGCAGATGAAGATGTTTCTAATGAAAAGATTTATCTGACCATCAGTGGTAAAGAAGAATTCCGTGCTGGAGATATTGAAGAACACACTAACGTGTTCAAAATCATGAATCCAGACATGTTGATTTGTCATATGGAAGCATTTGTAAACTTGGAAATGGAGTTGACCATTTCTAAAGGTCGTGGTTATGTACCGGCTGACGAAAATCTTCCTAAAGATGCGCCTATCGGAGTGATTCCGATTGATGCCATTTATACACCGATCAAAAATGTAGCTTATAAAGTTTCTAACACGCGTGTAGGCCAAAGAACGGATTACGAAAAACTTAATATTGGTGTTAAGACAGATGGTACCATCCATCCAGAAGATGCCATCAAAGAAGCTTCCCGTATCTTGATCCAACATCTGATGTTGATCACAGATGAGAATATTACCTTCGATGATGCCGCTGGCAGAGAGGATAATATTGTCGATGAGCATATCCTGCACATGCGGAAGTTGCTGAAAACATCGTTGGAAGATCTTGACCTTTCCGTTAGGGCATACAACTGCCTTAAGGCTGCCAAAATCAATACCCTTGCCGAATTGGTGAAGTACGATACACATGAACTTCTTAAGTTCCGTAACTTCGGTAAAAAATCTTTGGTAGAAATCGAAGAATTGTTGCAGGATAAAGGCCTTACTTTCGGTATGGATTTGTCTAAATACAAACTTGACGAAGATAATTAATTACAATAAACTGCAATTACCGATTACGCTTCCTTAATAAGGAAATAAAGCACAAAGGTGTTGCGAAGATCTAAACTTTTGGAAATTCTCCAAAAGGTCATTCTAAAACTTAATCATAATGAGACACGGTAAGAAATTCAACCATCTCGGAAGAAAATCCGCGCACAGGAAAGCTTTATTGAGGAACCTTACTATCGCCTTAGTGACGCACAAAAGGATTAACACTACACTTGCAAAAGCAAAAGCATTGCGGGTTTATGTAGAACCTTTAATTACAAAAAGTAAAACCAATACGACGCATTCTCGTCGGGTCGTTTTTAGCTATTTGCAAAACAAAGATGCTGTCAAAGAACTTTTCGGGCCTATTGCATCAAAAGTATCCAATAGAAATGGTGGGTATTGCCGAATCATTAAGACAGGTTTTAGAAAAGGGGATGCTGCAGAAACTGCCATGATCGAGTTGGTAGACTTCAATGAAGTATACACGAATGCAAGTAAATCGAAATCTGCTGGTTCTAAAAAACGGACTCGTCGTGGTCGTAAGCGTGGTGGAGCTGGTGCCGCCGCTGCAACTGCTGCCGCCGCAACGATTACTCCGGCAGCTACAGCATCAAGTGAAGAAGAATAAAACTTGAATATACTTTGATATTTTAAAAGACGATATGGGTTCCTTAACTTATATCGTCTTTTTTAATGATTGGATAACAGATCAGACTTCATATGGTAAAGAGAAATTGCGCTAAAGGAACCCACTTAGGGATTGTAGAGTCTCATTAACTCATGGTACCCTTGTCTCATAAAGTCGTATTAGGGGAAAAATGTATATCTTAACGGTGTCGGTACTACGTACCTCATTATTAATTTGCTCATTTTTATAGCTACAAGTGGTATCGGTTCTCTGAACCTCACATACTCAGATTGGGTAGCTCCAGAGGAGCGGAACCGTTTGTAAAAAAGTCATTCCCCGTAAATGCTAGGTGCGTAGCACCGGCACCAAACAATAATTCGAGATAATTCTATTTCTAGAGTTCAATTACGCAGGGGCTACTAGGACTTTATAAGACGCTACAGGGATATAAGGGGAGGCGAGTTAGAATTTTTCTTTACCAACATAAAAATCTTCTTCTTTTTCCTTCCGAAACCGATGGCTTTTAATCCCGTAAAATTGTATATTTGCACGGCTTGTTAACAATTTATTGTCGGTGGCTTTTAAGCCTTTAATATATAACAATATTCCATGAGCTATCGACCCACAATTCATTGCTAAAATTAAAATATATGAAGGACTTTGAGCAGGTACCTGCTGTACTAGTTTTAGAAGATGGTACAACTTTTTTTGGTAAATCTGCCGGTAAGATAGGAACTACAACCGGGGAGATTTGCTTTAACACCGGCATGACTGGCTATCAAGAAATTTTTACAGATCCTTCTTACTTCGGTCAAATCTTGGTTGCGACAAATGCGCACATCGGTAATTATGGTACAAAAAATAGAGAAACGGAATCTGCTGACATCAAGATCGCAGGGCTCGTTTGTAAAAACTTTACTTGGAACTATTCTCGGCCACTGGCAAACATGTCTATCCAAGATTATTTCGACCAAGAACAATTGGTTGGAATTTCAGATGTGGATACT
The DNA here is from genome assembly GCA_020627865.1 of Saprospiraceae bacterium. Lineage (GTDB taxonomy): Bacteria > Bacteroidota > Bacteroidia > Chitinophagales > Saprospiraceae > JAHDGC01. The sequence continues at coordinate 4,825 of JAHDGC010000361.1, forward strand.
AGGGCGATTGTCCGGCATATCAGGGATAAAGGTGCGATGAACTGTATCATTTCTTCCGAAGAATTGGATACAAAAGTGCTTAAAGAAAAACTGGCCAAGGTTCCACAAATGGACGGCCTTGAATTGGCTTCCAAAGTCAGTACAAAGGAACCTTATTTTTATGGGGATCCGCACAACAGCTTTAAAATTGCTGTGCTCGATTTTGGGGTTAAGGAAAACATATTGCGTTGCTTCTCGGAAAGAGATTGTTATGTAAAGGTGTTCCCTGCTAAAACTTCTTATGCAGAATTGAGGGCTTGGAACCCCGACGGGTACTTCCTTTCCAACGGACCGGGGGATCCATCGGCGATGGATTATGCTATCGCAACAGCAAGGCAAATTATTGCAGATAAAAATCCGCTTTTCGGAATTTGCCTCGGGCATCAACTGCTCGCACTTGCCCTTGATATTCCAACATATAAAATGCATAATGGCCATAGAGGTATAAACCATCCCGTAAAAAATCTGATTTCTGGCAAGTGCGAAATTACCAGTCAGAATCACGGCTTTGGCGTAAGTCCACAAGCTTTAGAAGCATCTGAAGATCTGGTTGAAATAACACACCGTAACTTGAATGATGGTACCATTGAAGGAATTCGTCACAAGCGGTCACCTGCGTTTTCCGTACAATATCATCCAGAAGCATCTCCTGGTCCACATGATGCACGCTACCTTTTTGATGACTTTATTAATTTGATTAAAGAAAATAAATCATAAATTTAATGAGTGAAATAATTGACATTTCAGCCAGAGAAATTCTCGATTCTCGTGGTAATCCTACCATCGAAGTTGATGTATTCACCGCTTTAGGTGCTATGGGCAGGGCTGCTGTTCCATCTGGTGCTTCTACCGGAAAATATGAAGCCGTTGAGTTGCGAGACGGCAACAAAAAACGCTATCTTGGAAAAGGTGTTTTGAATGCCTGTGAAAATGTTGAAGCTCTTATGTTAGAAGAATTGATCGGTGTTGATGTGTATGACCAGATTTATATCGATCAATTGATGCGGGAGTTGGATGGTACCAAAAACAAATCGAAATTGGGAGCCAATGCTATTTTGGGGGTTTCGCTTGCGGCAGCCAAGGCAGCTGCTATGGAAATCAATCAGCCACTTTATCGCTACATCGGGGGCGTTAATGCCCATGTGCTTCCGGTTCCGATGATGAATATTATTAATGGTGGCGCGCATGCTGATAACAGTATCGACATTCAGGAATTCATGATTATGCCAGTCGGAGCAGAAAGGTTCTCGGAAGGATTAAGGATGGGGGTAGAGATTTTTCATCACCTGAAAACAGTCCTTAAATCCAAAGGCTATTCAACGAATGTTGGCGATGAAGGTGGTTTTGCCCCGAACATCAAATCCAATGATGAAGCTATCGAAACGGTATTGCAAGCCATTGAAGCGGCAGGATTTAGACCTGGGGATGATGTTGTTATAGCATTGGATGCTGCGGCTTCCGAATTTTATGATGCCAAGACAAAAGAATATGTTTTCAAAAAATCTACAGGCGATCGTTTGAGCAGTGATGATATGATCGCTTTTTGGAAAAATTGGTGTAGCAAATATCCAATCCTCTCCATTGAAGATGGTTTGGATGAGGATGATTGGACAGGGTGGGCTAGCCTTACCAAAACGCTTGGAAATAGGGTGCAACTGGTTGGAGATGATCTTTTTGTAACCAATACCGTCAGATTGCAAAGAGGGATTGATGAGGCATCTGCAAACTCCATCCTGATCAAAGTGAATCAAATTGGTAGCCTTTCTGAAACCATTGATGCCGTGAACCTTGCTACTAGAAATGGGTTTACCAGTGTCATGAGTCACCGCTCCGGTGAAACGGAAGATACAACCATTGCCGATCTTGCTGTTGCTTTAAATACAGGACAGATCAAAACGGGATCAGCTTCTCGTTCTGATCGTATCGCAAAATACAATCAGTTATTGAGAATTGAGGCGGAACTAGGGGATTCTGCCATTTATCCTGGCAAGGCCTTATTGAATTCCTAGAAGGAGAAAAAATATAGAAAAGGAAAGTTTTTGATTATATATGAATTTCTGACTATTAATTCCGGAAAACTCGTAACGGATAGTAGTGAGATAAATTTTATTCATTATATTTGTGTGTGGCACTTCATGAATCACTATACTATGGCACTTAAAAATAATCCTTTTCGGCCCTTAATCAATCAAATTCCAGCTCCACTAAGAAATAAATACTTCATTGTATTGATTTGCTTTGCTGCTTGGATGATTTTCTTCGATAAACACAATGTCTTGACGCAATGGAGTTTACAAAAGTCATTGAATAAATTAGAACAGGATAAGCTGCATTATGAGGAAAAATTAGCTAAGGCTAAAATTGATAAGGATGATATTCTGAAAAACAAGGAAAAGTTCGCCAGAGAACATTTTTATATGCAAGAAGCGGATGAAGACGTGTTTATTATTGTCGAGGAAAGTTCAGGATATTAAA
>JAHDGC010000362.1 GCA_020627865.1 Saprospiraceae bacterium
TTATTTTATTTTTAGTGAAAAAGTTTTGATTTATATAAATAACTATTATATTTGTATCATATATAAAGCCTAACCAGTATAAATTAATTAGAAAATACAGAATTCCTCTAAATTGCTATATGTAATATAAGAAACACATGCATATAGAACATCATTACCAACCTTTGTTTAACTTAAAAATTTCAACAACCTTGGGATCTTCAGTTATGGATGATCATGTTTTTAGGTATTAGGGAAAATAAGATATACTTCTTTATTGGCTCTTTTTCCTCATGCCTTAACTCCTGATAACAATCAAGAGACGGTACACTGTACCCTATAACCAAGTTTTAGTCTTTTATTACCATAAACAGTATCCGCCCCTGGCTCTTAGTCAGGGAAGCTACTGTATTGTAAAAGTTTGTCTGTACTGTTGTACACGCAAATAGGGAACCGTCGTGCCAGTTCTATTTATGCTTATGAAAATCTTGCCCCATCAAGAATTCTATAAAGTTTAACCACATAATTTTATAATTTAAATGTTAACGTCATGAAACGAAACACAAATCTATTTTTGTCCTTTCTCTTTTTTTTGATTTTTCACAGTCTTCTGACTGCACAAGTGCAATGGAATCCAGACGCAGGATATTTGCCATCGCTATCGAATAGTGCAGTGATTACTGCTTCTTCCGGCACCATGCCAGAAAGGGCAATAGATGGGGATCTGACAACTCCTTGGAAATCTAGTAACCCATTGCCAGTAGGCTATTTATCCAGATCAGAAGAAAATGTTTTCTTATCGAATCCAAATTTCAGTATCACCAGCAGTGGTGTGACCAACTTTAATGTTGTACGAGATGGGAGTTTAAACAACTCAAATGTTATTATCCCTAATTCCAATGGTCAATCCACGGTTGAAATAAATTTCCCTATTAATCAGCATTTGATTTATTTCTCCATGAAAGCTTCTGCAAATGTAGATATTCACATTTTCGGTTTTACGACATCCGGTGATTCTACATTGATCGCGACGCATCCCCTCGGAACATTGGAGGCCGTTGGTTATGATATAAGCGGTACATTTACAAAATTAAAATTGCATGCATCCCAAGCATTTCAACTGTATGAATTTGGTGGATTAACTGCTCCGCCAAAAGAACACGTTACTATTGACTTAGGTCAACAGTATGTTATAAACAATATAAAAACCAAACATTGGGCTGGTATTAATACCGCAATAGGAACCCGACTTTGCATTAGTAATGATGGTTTAAACTGGACAGAAGCTGCCATGTTAGACCCATTTAGTCTTGATCTTTCACAAACGTTTTTACCCCGAGAAACGGAGGCAAGATTTATAAGGTTAGAACATCTGGTAAATATGAAAACCCAAGATGGTGTCTTCATTTTTGAAATAGAAGTCAATACCGATAACGGAAAATTTGGCCCTCCACTTCCCGCTACGATGAGTACGCATAAAATGAAGGATATTATTGGTGTAAATACGGTTTGGGGTTGGGGCCGACCAACCTCCACGAACAATTTACCTGATGGGAAAGGCCCAAAGTTACACAATAAGTATGCAACACATGCTAGAAATTATCACTTCATGAATTGGGATATTGCAGACCCTGATCATCCTGTTGACTATAGCCAAATGGCGACAGGTTGTCCTTCTCCAATTTGTGCAGATTGTGTATTACTAGATTGCTGGTTGGATTGGGATGTGGAATATCAAGCTTGGGTAGATGCTGGGCTAAAAGTACAGGCAAGTTTACAGTTTGATCTCTTCTTTAATATGGGTTTATGGTGGGAAGACCAATGGGACAGTCCCTACAATTCGGCATATGCTTACGGCAAGGCATTTGCAGAACACTTCGGCCCAACCCAAGGCAATGGACTCGTAGAGACCGTAGAAGTTGGGAATGAACCTTGGTACTATGATGCAGCAATCTATCGTGAAATTTTAAGGGGAATGGCCAAGGGTGTAAAGGACGCTGACCCTGCTATGGAAGTTTTTCCCTGTGCTTTACAGGCATACAACCCTAATGTTGAACTGCCCTCACCTCACCTGCAATTCAGGAATTATATGGGTACAAGAATCACGGAGGCAGAAGCTCCTTTTCTGGACGGGATCAACATTCATAATTATAGTTTTGTAAATACAACTTCGGGAGAACGAATTGCGGTTCATCCCGAACATCCTGGCTCAGAATTTAACGGTATTCGAAATGCCGTTCGCTTCAGAGATCACAATATGCCAGGGAAGAAGATTTTACTTTCGGAATGGGGTTGGGATGCTCCAAGTGCGAATGAAGAGTGTACCCACTCAGAATGTGTTTCGGAAGATGCGGCAGTGGCATACATTACTAGGGCGGCAATGATTGCGCATCGGAGCAATCTAGACCGGGCCACTTATTTTTTCTATGCCAATGAAGATAAACCATCTAGTTTATTCTCCAGGTCTGGATTGACGGAATCTATTAACAATGATTTTAAACCTAAGAAAACTTTCGTAGCACTGGAAACATTGATAGGAACACTGGGAGATTATCATTTTCTCAATGCTTATCAAGAAGACGAATCTGCTTATATTTATGAATTTGGAAATGCAGACGGAACCGTTACACACGTAGCCGCTTGGCTCCCTATTGATGGAGATTTGAACACCAGTACAACGGTATCTTACGCTAGCAATCAAATACCAGGCAATACCATTTTAATCAACGGTGATGACCCTGGAGGAAAATCTATTCCAACACCAAATTACAGTACAGGAAACATTGATCTTGTCCTTGGTGTCAATCCAATTGTAGTGGAACTCGGTACTTCTTGCCCCCCTCCGACAACGGCCTGCGAAGACGGAGACCCCAATACCATAAATGATGTACACGATGGCAATTGCAATTGTACAGGCACCTGCCCTCCTGCGGGTACATACTGTGATGATGGAAACCCCAATACAGTAGATGATATGTACGATGAAGCTTGTGTTTGTGCTGGTATGTCATTTGGAGAAGGTTGTGAGTTTATTGTTAATGGCAACTTTGATAACAATATCAATTACTGGGATAGTTGGGGATGCAAACCTGTTTTCAATAATCGAACCATAAATATTAGGGATATTATTGTTGAGGATGTTGCCTGGGATGCTGTAGTCTATCAAGGAGGTTTTACCTTGCTTCAGGGAGAACAATATACGGTGCGTTTTAGTGCCGCTGCAACAACAAATCGGACAATTGGATTTAAACTTGGATTGGCAGCCCCTCCGCATGACTATTACTATGGAAAACAAAATTTAGCCATCACTACAGATATGCAAGAATATAGCTATACTTTTATCATGAATGAACCTTCGACCAGCGATGCAAATATGGAATTCCATGTTGCGGATTCAGACGCAGAGATCATTATTGATAATATCAGTGTTGCTCCAGCGAATTGCTTAACGACACCACCCGACATATGCGAAATTATTCCCAACGGTTTTTTTGATTTTAATCTCAACGGTTGGAATTCGATTGCCTGCACACCCTATTATGATAATGGTAAAGCAAAAATTGCAAATATCTCTGAGAACGCCAGTGAATGGTCCTCAAGATTTGTCACGAATCAATTTCCTGTTACAGGTGGCCGAGAGTATACCCTGAGTTTTAAGGCTTCCGCATTGACCAATAGAACGATGTCTTTTCGGCTTGGTTCGACTACCACCACTTACTATTATCAACACATCAACTTAAGCCCCCTCACACAAAACTATACTTTTACTTTTACGATTCACAATGCGGATGCCTCCGAAGCGGCCTTACAATTTAATGTTGGTGGTAATACAGCGGACATCTCTCTTGATGATGTTAGTTTACTCCCCACAGATTGTGGTGTAGTTCCCGAAGTTGAATGTAATATTATTGAGAATAGCATGTTCGATATAGATATCTCAGGCTGGGGTTTCTGGCAATGTTTCCTGATCTGGCAAAATGGTGTGATGAACGTTTCTAACATCAATCCGGGCATAACACCACAAGATGCTGTTGTGTATAGCCCCACCTTTCCTCTTGAACAGGGTCAGGTTTATGCCATCCGGTTCGATGCATCTGCCCTTAGCAATAGAACTATAGGCATTGAAGTAGGCGCTACCGTATATCCCTTCGAAGACTTTTTTTCTACGCAAGCTAATATTTCTACTACCATGCAAAGTTACCTGTATACTTTTACCATGACGGGTTCGACGACGCCACGGGGAAATATCAGATTCAATTTGGGTGGAGATGCTACGGCATTAACATTGGATAATATTTCAATAGCTCCCGTAAATTGTGGAGACATCTTGGCACAGCCCGCTTGTAATATTATTACCAATAGCTCCTTTAATACGAATCTCAATGATTGGGGGCAATGGGGCTGCTCTGCCAACTTCAGCAACCAGAAAGTTTGGGTCAGTGATATCACTACGGGGCAATATCCTTGGGCTTCGGCATTTGGACAGTACCCTTTTTCATTAGATGCAGACGTTGCTTATGAGGTAACTTTCGATGCATCTGCCGCTGCTAGTAGACCATTGAGTGTTAAGGTCGGGTTGGGTGTTGCACCATGGACATCCTTTCTTTTTCAGGAAGTAGAATTAAAACCATTCATGCAGTCTTTTACCCTGAGTTTTACTATGCCACATAACAATACAAACACAGCTTCTCTTGATTTTCTGTTTGGGGCTAGTCCTCATGAAATCTGGATTGATAATGTTAAATTAAGGAAAGTTGGTTGTGTAGATTTTTGCCTCGAACATGTACAGGTTAGCGGGGTGACGACATCTGGTAATTATAAGGCCGCTACAAGCGTGAATTCTAATACGATCATTCCGCCGGGGGTAAATATTAATTTCCGAGCAGGGCAGTCTGTCTTTTTAGGGGCAGGATTTGAAGTTAAAGGAGGAACCGATTTCTCTGCGGATATAGAGCCTTGTAGTAATGATTAGGGAACCGGAAATAAATAAGATACCCGATAAGTCGCCGAGAATTTTGATATAGGCGAGGCATTTTTGAGGAGCATAGCAGCGCTACGCAACGAAAAAATAACGAAGTATATATTAAAATTATCAAGATTTGGTCGGGTAGGTTATTATCTTCCGATTCCCTTAAGTAAAACAAAACAGATGACCATGCCTTACAACAAGGCCCGTCAGTATGAGTAGAAAAAAAGCTATCCTAACCGTTTTATAAACCGTTTTCTAAACTTCGACAGTTTGGGAGGCGGTTGCAAAAGTGAAAATTACAACGACGAAAAGAACCACCGAAGCCGGAATCAATCAGAAAATTGGTTCCGGCCTTTTTAGGTAACATATTGTTATATTTGCAAAATTCTCTTAGCATAGACACCTGAACACAAGTCGTATGGACTTCCCCCAAAAATACAACCATAGTTTTTTGCGCTTTGTCAATATTAACATATATTTGCACAGGCCTAATTATACCTTTAACCAAACCCTATTAATCATGAAATTTATCAAAAATATACTATTTTTATGGCTACTCGTTTTGACTTGCCCAACCCTTAATGCTCAGTTTATATATCCGATGGCCGTGCCCGACACCCTTTCCGGAACCCAGTTCGATTTATACATGCAAAATGGTTCAAAGGAATTTTTCCCTGGTGTGCTCACCACCAATACAATGGGTATTAATGGTGATTATCTCGGCCCAACTCTGATTTTCCAAAAAGGAGATTATGTGAATATCAATGTGCACAACCAATTGACGGATCTTGAAACTGGGGAACCGCAAAAGACGACCATGCACTGGCATGGCATGCACATTCCTGCTAAGATGGATGGTGGCCCTCATAACATCATAGACACGAACTCCGTTTGGTCACCAGAATTTGAAATTAAGGATGTGGCTACCATGATGTGGTATCATCCGCACTTGCACCACAAAACGGCAGAGCAGGTTTATCACGGACTCGCTGCCATGATTATCATCCGCGATTCTGCAGAAGCTACCCTCGACTTGCCGCGCTCCTATGGAGTGGATGACTTCCCCCTTGTCTTACAAGATAAATATTGGGATGCTGACGGACAACTGGCTTTGGGGCCTGAAACTAGCGGGCCACCACAACTTTGTTATGATACCATTGTCGTGAACGGTACCCCATTCCCTTATCTGGAAGTGCCGCCGCAAGTCATCCGTTTCAGAGTTTTGAATGGTGCAAACGAACGTACCTTTAGAGTCGGGATGGATGCGGGCAACATGTTCCAAATCGGTACCGATGGTGGATTATTAGAACAGACCAATGAAACTGGCCGCCTTAATGTTTCGAACGGGGAACGGGTTCAATTTTTGGTTGACCTCACTGGAAAAGAAGGCCAAACATTGTATTTACAAAATTATGCGGGAGAGTTGCCCAGTGATGTTCCAGGCGGACCATCTGGTGGTGGTGTTTGTGATACTACACGCTGTAGTACCTGTACAGGGGTGACTTCAGTACTGGAATTGAGGGTCGGGAATACCCCAACCGCCAATGCCGTGACGACTCCCCCTTCTGAGCTGCTTCCTTATGTAACATGGGATGAGGCCGATGCGAATGTCATTCGACTCAAAAAATTAACGGATACTAATGGAGGCTTTCCTTTTTATATTGATGATACCCCTTTTGTAATGGATAGGATTGACGATATTGTTCGCCTTGATGATATTGAAATCTGGTCAATCACCAATGAAACAGATGTTGCCCACCCTTTCCATATTCACGATATTAATTTCTTAATTCTTGATCGCAACGGCATGCCTCCACCTCCAGAAGAACGAGGTCATAAAGATGTCGTACTGGTCTATCCAGATGAAACGGTACGGTTCATCACGCAATTTCCAGATTATGCTGATCCCAATTATCCCTACATGTATCATTGTCATATTCTGGCGCATGAGGATGCTGGAATGATGCTCCAATTCGTTGTTATTGATCCTGACCTTACGAATACAGAAGAAGTTTACGGGACAGGGGACATGCCGCTTAAATTATTTCCCAACCCAGCCAGAAATACTTTAAATGTTGCATTAGAATTGCCACAGGCCGAAAACCTGAAGCTTAGTATTTTCGACCCGTTTGGTAAATTGATACTGGAAAGGGAATATCCAGAAATAGTTAACTTGCAAGATGAACTGGATGTGAGTCAACTGAGTGGGGGCACTTATTTCATTTCCATAAAAGGGGAACAGATGAATTATAATGGGAAGTTTGTCAGGTTATAGACTAGTGCTTTGTAAATTAAATTATTGGTAATAATTTTTGTTTATACCGTAGAGACGCGATGCATCGCGTCTCTACGGTATAAACATTGATAACGTTAATTTTTTTGTTAAAAA
>JAHDGC010000363.1:0-5916 GCA_020627865.1 Saprospiraceae bacterium
CTTCCAATTTGATGGATTTTCCAACAACCGCTTTATTGAAAGCATCTGCTATGCCATCTTGATTGGAGTGATGTTCATCCAAAACATTATTTCTTTTTTCAATGAGATCATTCCAGCCATTTTCAAAATTTTCTTTTTCAGATGTTGATGAAAAATGACTAAAAAATACGGCCGTGCAGGCCATAATGGAGATAAAAGCTAGGGAATAAAAATTGTTCGTCAGCATAGTTAAAAGGTTTGTTCATTAGACATAAGTAGTAATTGAATTACCTGCTTGCTTGTCAGCACGACAGGCAGGGTTAGGTAGTCATTAGTCCTGCAATATGCCGAAAAAACAGCCCGTCACAGGAATAGCATTTACCTGAATTACTTAACAATGTGAAGACCACACTAATTGCTAGGGGAGTTGGGTAAATTTTTTACAAAAGTAGTGATTGGTAGCAGTCCTCACATTGGGTAGAAATATTGGGGAGACTAAACAAAAATACAGATTTTTGAGAAAAGATGTACGATAATTGTAAAAAAATACTATAAATTGGGTAGAAAAATGTACATCGAATATCGCTTTGCATCCGAGGTATTCAATTTTGGGAACTTTTATAAGTCAAAATCTTTAGTATCTTCGCAACATTATATATTCAACTCAAAAATAATTCATTATGGAATACAGGAGATTAGGAAAATCTGGGCTTCAAGTCAGTGTACTTTCTTTTGGTTCTTGGTTAACTTTCGGGAATCAAATTTCGGATGCAACGGCGGAGAAATTGATGAAGCTTGCCTATGATAAAGGTGTTAATTTTTTCGATAATGCAGAAATTTATGCCAATGGCAAATCGGAAATTGTCATGGGGAAAATTTTGAAAAAAACGAAATGGGATCGCACTTCTTATGTGCTTTCCAGTAAAGTTTATTTTGGGGATGGCCGGAAATTACCCAACCAAACGGGCTTGAGCAGGAAACATATTTTTGAAGGATGCCATGCGTCGCTTAAACGGCTTAATGTGGATTATCTTGACCTGTTTTTTTGTCATAGGCCAGATAAGCAAACCCCGATTGAAGAAACCGTTTGGGCAATGAATCACCTTATTCAGCAAGGGAAAATTTTGTATTGGGGCACCTCGGAATGGTCAGCACAGGAAATTATGGAAGCACATATGGTCGCTCAAAAGTTAAACCTTATTGGCCCCGTGATGGAACAACCACAGTATAATATGTTTGTACGTAGAAAGGTTGAGGTTGAGTTCAGTCAGATTTATAAAACTGTTGGGATGGGCACCACGATTTGGTCGCCATTGGCATCTGGGACATTGACCAATAAGTACATTAACAAAATGCCAAAGGGCACTCGGATGGACTTGAAAGGGATGGAATGGCTTAAGGACATGAATCTTACACCGAAGCGATTGGCAAAAATAGAAAAACTGAATGATCTGGCACTTAGTCTTGATTCAAGCCTGGCTAAAATGGCCATTGCTTGGTGTGCAAAAAATAAAAATGTTAGCACAGTGATTTTAGGCGCCTCGAAGATTACACATCTGAAGGAGACCTTGACTTCGCTAGATGTTTTGCCAAAATTAACCGATGAGGTCTTAAGTGAAATTGAGGTTATTTTGGAGAATAAACCGCCGCATCCGAGGTGGTAGTTTTTGTGATATATAACCGAAAAATCCTGCTCTCGCGCCCCCTGCACCCTGATAGGGTTGCTATCCCGCGATTTTTCTTTGCTTTATGATATGATCTTTACAAAAAAATAGCTGCATCAAAAATCAGATGCAGCCATTTTTTGTTATTACCGATTATAAAATCAATCAGCTCTTTTGCCGATTAATCGGGTTTCAGAAGTTGTTTAAAATTCATTTTCAACTATAAAATGTTTTACTTTAGGTTTTCCGGCTTCTAACTGAAGCACCGTCATGTAAATGCCGTGTTTGTAACCCGTTACATTTTTGCGAATGATCTCCTGTGGGATTGCATCGAATTTTGTAGTTTCGATCACTTGCCCTAGGTGATTTACAATTTGTAAGGTTCCTTTTTTTCCAACATAATTATTCAAATCAATGTGGATAAAATTGTTGGTTGGATTAGGGAAAACATTGAAGGTATTTAGATCCTGAAGTTCGTCCGCTCTGTTTCTGAATTCAAGGCATTCTATGTTTTCTTGGCATTCATCAAAACGGATATTGATCGCATCCATCGCTTCTGTCAAATTGGTATCATTAATTCCTGCGGCAGCGGCTTCTTCTCCCAAAGTCAGTAATCCAGACACAGTAATACCCGGGTAGGTTTCGTAGTAATATGTTAACGGATTATTTTCTGTACACATATAAATATCTTCTAGTAATAAGTCTCCAATGCTTCCAACATCATTATTGCTTTCCTGAAAATCTGGACTGGCCATTTGGTTCAGCTTTAACGCAATAGCCTGCCTCAACATGGAAGTATTGTCTTCATAAGCTACGCCACAATAAGTTGCATTTCTGGTATGCTTTGGAGGCCCAGGTAATACGTAATTCAAACACTCCAAAGTAAAGGTATAATCACCGATTATCAAATCTTCGCCATTTAAAACCAAAGCCAGGTGATCCATATGGTTCCCCCAGTATCCAATGGTAAACGTGCAATACGTGTTTTGCTCTTGACAAGCAGCGTCGTCATTGATACAAGAACAAGTATTGCAATCATAACTATCAACCGTACATTCAACACCATCATCACAAATTGGGGCTTCATAAGTTATGCCTTGTGTACAGTAAACCACATTGCCACAACCGTCGTCACAAGCATACGTTCTTTCCCAGACATCATCTAGCGTACATTCCGGTGTTTCGGCTCCTGCAATTTGAGTTTCGCTTTGTAATGAGATCGTGAATGTTGTGGTGCAATTATCTTCGGGGACTCCTCCTGCTGCAACAAATTCATCTTGACTTGCATATGCGGCCGGGAGTGCGTCTCCACATCCGAGAACCAAATCGGCAGGGCAAGTTACTGTTGGTGGTGTTAAGTCTTGCACAAAGATCACCTGAAGCTCTGAAAAACTATTGCCACACTCATCCGTTACCGTCCATGTTCTGTATACATATTTTGTATTACAACCCAAAACAATCTCACTATCAATATAAGAAAGTGTCAAGTTCTCATTCGCTGACACATTATCGGATACATCTGGTGGTAATAATTGGAAATTGATATTTCCATCAGGATCAAGACTATCTTCACAATTAGCGGTGACAAAACCAAAGAAAGTTGTAAATTCAGGATTCAAGGCATCGACGATTTCAAAAGTTTGTTGGAAAGTAATAATTTCCTCTGGAGTAGCCGGATCACCATCATCTCCTATGATAGTCCAATCTCTTGTAATGACTAAAGGATCTCCGACACAACCAGCACCACCACCATCTGTATCTGTAACTTGAAATTCCACATCTGAAAAACAAACATACAAACCAGAAAAATCATCTTCATTAGGTGTTGGGATATCTGATATATCACCATAAGTACCACCATCAGAAGGCGGCAAACTTCCGATAATATCACAACATTCATCTGGCGGCAAAACCGTCAACAACAGATTATCAGTATAGCTACATCCTGTTGCGGGATTCAATATCGTTAGGATATAGTTTCCACCTTCGGTAACTTCAACAACACTTGCACTTGAGGTAAAACCTTGTGGCCCCTCCCAAAGATATTCTACGGGTTGTGTTGCAGGGATATTAGCAGGCAAGGAAATGCAATCCGCAGTTAAAGTCGCCGCTTCTCCAAAACAAATATCTTCCGGTCCAGCGACCGTACAAGCCAAATATTCCAGTTCCGTATCAATGAAAGCCATTTCATTTTGAGAGAAAGCATACCACCATGTATTAATGGTGTTACGATTTCCGAATGCGGCAGATGTTCCGGCAGACCAAGGGTGGCACAATGGGCTACAACCATCCAAGTCTACTTGAGGACCAAGTACATTGTCAACAGATATGTTAGAGTCATCGAAATAAACTTCTATTGGGCAAGCGCCATCCCCACAGGCGTTGCACAAACATGGTCTTATCGACTCAATTCTATACCCGACATCACTATATTCCACATCGTGAACAGGATAATGAAAAACCCCCTGTCTGAAGTAAATCTGTACACTAAGGCTAGTAGTTTCAATAACATTTCCCTCGGCATCTCTTCCATCCCAAGGAATACAAATTTGGTAAGGATAAACACCGTTGGCATCAGCAAGATCCTCTTCCTCTACGGTTTCTGCTAAAAATAATTCTCCGGCCTCATTATAGATACCATTTCCATTCACATCAATCAAAACCTGCACCTCCCCTAGTCCATCTGTAGAAACATTAAAACAATATTCATCCGCATCACAACGAGAAAGGAATGGGTTCATGAGTAAGAAATCTCCCGTTGTCGGGACGGGCCATACCGCCACATCGGGTTCTTCTAAGAACACCCTATACTCAAATCTCAAATTAGGATCTTGTGTGATGTCATCTTCAATAGATTTTCTATCTTCGAGAATATTACCTGTAGAACTCACTCCAGAGGAATTGAAAAACACATTAAATGTTCCTCCCCTGAAACCTTCATAAGGATTACCGGTATTAAAGTCTACCTTCGTCACATAATTGTCATTATCACAGGCATAAAAGGCACCATTAAAAGCACGGCCAAAATCCGGATCAATATCGCCCAAATCATCTTGTTTGATTCCTATAGCCCAATTGTTAGACCACACCCTTCCGGCAATGCGATTGCCACCATTATCCATAACACTAATATCCCAATTTTCGACATAAAAACCAGTGGTAGAATCATAATCCGTTTTATAAAATTCAATGGTATATTCTCCGGGGACCAGACTCGCACAATCCAATTGTGAAAAGTCTAAAACAAAGGGAGTATATCCCACATTTGCCCCTAGTTCAACCTGAGCATACCCTTCGGAACCCGGCATCAGATTAGCATTAACGGCATCAATATTTTGCCAGCCAGCAGGTATACCCGGTATATTCCCCGTTTTATCATGAGGGCCCCAACAATTGATCTGATTCCCTGTTGGATCGACAACCCTAAACCTCACATCCTCAACATAAGCTCCAGCAAATGAGCGGAGAGTCGTAGGTTGACTAAATGCGAAAAGCACGACTTCCGATTGGGGATCTTTAACAAAAAAGTGAAGCTTTGAAGGAGAGTTAAAGTAAGCAAAAGAACCAAAATTACCCTGTAGGACTCCTTGAGCATTATAAACCTCTTCAGCTCCAATATAGAGGGCACAGGCATCATCAGGAGAAGGAGACAAATTCAAAACATTTTCGGCTTTGAGCCAATTAGACTGAACAGCTAAAAAAACAATAAGGAATATATGCAAGTATTTAATTGCGTGCATATCTTGTTTTATTGACCACAAAAAAGTGTCAATGTAGGCGCATGTAGATTTCTTCATTTTAATATAAAATTAATATGGATAAAAAAATAAAATATCACATTACATTCTTTAATGTAAAAGAAGTTTTACTTGATTTCTTAGGGCAAAGAGAAATAAGAAAGGGTTACGATTGTGCAGGGATCATAAAATGATAAATGTAGTTTTTATGTTATAAAATACTCGTATTAGCACATGAAAACATAACAACATATATGCTGCTGTAGGGAATTATATTTACTTCAAAGTGTAAGTGGGTTTTAGTTAAGAAACAATTACATGAAAAACTTATTTTATAGTATACAAAAAGGACAATACTTCACCTATAAAAAACATAATTTTATGTAGTTTAAAGCACGCATGGGCTATATCGCATTGCTGTTAAAATTTACGCTAACAGTATACGAACAATGGTTTAGTATATCTACAAAATAATTTCAAAAAAAAATACACTCATTTATTTTTTAATGCATCAGGATAGATTATCAGCAATTCCT
>JAHDGC010000363.1:5926-7333 GCA_020627865.1 Saprospiraceae bacterium
TTTAACTATACTACATCCTAGCAAAGGAAAGCTATACTCTGTCGCTACTGTCAAAATAAACAAAGGCCGTTTATGAAAAATTCCACGTAATAACAAAATGTTTTTGAGACGAGACATTCTGGGAAACTTATTCTGAGTTTTCTATTACATGCAAATGTAGGCAAAATCCTTTGATAATCAAGTATTTTCACCCTAAAATTTGTTGGCAACAACTATTTTCACTAAAAAACAAGCACATTTTTTCTTGCCTAAAAAATTTCTCTAGGAGTAACACCAATCACATACAAAAAACAAAGTATATTATTATCCGACATTTCAATGTTATATAGCCTCCTAAATACATAAAAAACAAGCATTTATTATTATCTTGAAGATTATATATATTTAATATGCTATTCAAATAACGCCTAAAACTCATCAGATTATGTTAAAAGCAAGTACTACGATAAATTTATGCTACACAGCACTCCTTTGTTGCTTTATATATTCATTTTCGTATGGACAACATGGACATTTTGCAGCATCATATGCGCCATATCAGTTCAAATCTGAAGCTACATATGACGAAATGCACAGGGAGTTATGCGGCATGAAACCGGAACAAATTATAAGCAAACGACGCTCCCAAGACAATTGTGAGCTAACCAAACAAGTCTATGGTTGGCACCCATATTGGGTCGGGACGGCATATGAAAACTATGATTTCAATTTACTCTCTACTTTTAGTTATTTCAATTATGCCCTCAACCCTGTTACTGGAAGTTACAATACGATTCATGGATGGAAAACGACCAACTCCATAGATTTGGCCAAGGCTGCGGGGTGCCGTGTTGAATTATGTGTTACCAATTTTGGCGCAGATGTTAACAACACTTTTTTGACCAATCCGACAGCTTGGAATGTTTTTACCGATACCTTAATTAACCTGCTTGCATATAGAGGTGCTGATGGTGTTAACATTGACTTTGAAGGCGTCTCCGGAAGTAATAGAGATGATCTTACTGCTTTTATGCAATATTTATCCAACAGGTTACACACGGAACGTCCCGGATCAACCGTCACAATGGCACTTTATGCGGTAGATTGGAGTAATGTTTTTGATGTCCCTGCATTAGCAGAAGTAGTAGATGCATTTATCATTATGGGCTATGATTATCATTGGGCCGGAAGCACCAATGCTGGTCCAACATCTCCACTTCATCATGGAACAACTTGGGGCACTTATACCCTGAATCGTTCTGTAGAGTATTATCTTTCCGAAGGCATTCCAAATGAAAAATTATTGTTAGGTATCCCCTATTACGGACGGGAATGGGAAACTGCAAACACCAATATTCCTTCCGCGAATCTAGATCAGGCCAGTGCGGTATACAGGACTTATGCCTGGGTTAAAAATAATTATATTGG
>JAHDGC010000364.1 GCA_020627865.1 Saprospiraceae bacterium
CATGTTGACGTCATCTTTTTCCATTATACTGCGTTAAAATGCGCATTTATTAACTTTATTTTGCCTAAATTCTATTTGTTATTAAGCAATTGTATTTGCTTACTTTCTACTGTTCCGTTTTCAAAAATAAACTTGAAGTAGTAGTATCCGGCACTAAAACTAGAGATATCAATCAATTGTCCCTCAGCTAGTGTTGCAGAATTCAGTTTCTTCATCAGTTTACCATCAGCGGAATAAACTTGGAGCAAGAAAGGCACCCGGGTTCCGTTATCAATGGTCACCGTACCCATCGTTGGATTTGGATAAACATTGATTTCTGTTCCGTGACCAAAGTAGACAGACTTAATGTCAGAGTAACTGAAACTACGATCATGATCTACTTGCTTAATTCTGTAGTAATTATGCCCCCCTCTAGTTCTTTTATCGGTATAATTGTAGTAAGAAGTTGTCGTGGTTGTACCATTCCCTTTTATTTTATAAAGGGACTCGAACGCTATACCATCAACGGATCTTTCAATCTCAAAGTAATCATTGTTATACTCGCTTGCAGTAGCCCATTTCAAAATGGCTTTCCTATCGTCTTTATTAACCGTAAAATCAAATAGTTCGATAGGAAGTGATCCTAAGAACGGCATGACAACTGTTGCAGGGTCTGACTCTCCTCCGGCATCATCAACAAAACTATAAGTAAAGCTTGAGGTAACTGTTCCATTAATCGGATCAATCGTTAAGAGTGACGGATTATACGAAGTAATAACTTGACCAGGCGTAACCGGTTGTCCGGCATAATACAATGTAGCATCATTTGGTAGCGTTTGGATAATAACATCGTCTCCCGCTCCTTTAACACCATCTTCAAAATCGGTTCCACTTAAAGCAGGAACTGGAACCTGTGCGGTACTACCAGGATTAGATTGTTCAGGCTCTGTGAGATTATCCGCAACTGGAATAACTTGGATACCAAAGTTTACATCCGTAATATCTGTATTCGAGAGCGTCACAGCAATTTGGCCATCTACTGCACCATCACTACCGGCAGTACCTCCGATGTACTCTCCTGTATTTTCCCATCCATCAGGTAAGCTAGGCGCTGCACCTGGATCATTCAACTGCACCGTGTAGTTACCTCCTATCACATCTGTAAATTCATAGGTTCCGTCAGCATTAACTGGAACATCAGCAATATAATTGTTATTATCATCGAATAAAGTCACGTATAGTTGTGTACTGCTCGGATTAGAGATTCCCATACCGTTGATGAAATTATCCGTAAGCCCGTTGCCATCATTGAATATCGTTCCACTGATCACATAACCTAATGCATCAACAAAATCAATTCCTGTAATGTTTTCAGCTGGATTAAGGGTTACCGAAGTAACATTACTATCACCACCATCTGTATCACTTACACTACCATAATTAGCCGGATCTGTTTCGGCAATTTGATAATCTCCTGGAGGAATTTTAGTGAAAGAATAACTTCCATCTGCTGCCGTGGTTGTCGTTACCGGATTGCCCGAATTATCCAATATAGGATTTCCCATACCATCCAATAAAGAGACCACTGTTCCGGCAGGTGCAGGAGAATCCCCTACGCCATCTCCATCTGTATCAATTAAAACGGTACCACTGATAGAACCAGGTTGCTCATCTATAAAGTCAATACCCGTTACGGCCTCCCCAGGAGAAGCAGTTACCAGTACCCTATCCGGCTTTCCTCCATCTACATCAGAAACACTCGTATAACCTACAGGATTAATTTCTATAACAGTATATACTCCGGGAGATATATCTGTAAAACTGTAAGTTCCGTCCGCTGCCGTAGTTGTTGTAATTGGAACGCCATTCTCATCATAAACAGCAAACCCACTTGCATCCAACAATGAAATCACGGTACCTTCCGGAACAGGAACATCTCCAATACCATCACCATTTGTATCTTCCCATACTGTTCCACTAATCGAAACAGGTTGCTCATCGACAAAGTCAATACTACTTACATCTTCCCCAGGCTGTATTGTCACACTTGTACTGTTCGGATCGCCACCATCCGTATCCAAAACACTACCATAACCTGAAGGATCACTTGCCACAACCTCATAGTTACCAGGAGATAAATTAGGGAAGCTATAATCACCATTGGCATCAGTTGTCGTAGAAGTCAAGACATCACCATTCTCATCTAACAAAGTAACCGTAATACCTGCGGGCACAGGCGTATCCCCAACGCCATCTCCATCAATATCTTCCAATATAGTCCCACTGATGGAACCTGGCTGCTCGTCCACGAAATCAATTCCCGTAACATCTTCAGTCCCAACAACATTAACACTCGTCTGATTCTCATCGCCCCCATCGGTATCACCTACGCTATTAAAACCGGCAGGATCAGTAGTCTGTACCAGATAATCTCCAGGAGAAAGATCCGAAAAGGAGTAGGTGCCATCAGTATTTGTTGTCGTTTCTACTGCAACACCATTTTCATCAAGTACCGGCGTCCCATCGCTATACAACAAAGACACGACCAAGCCCGGCTCCGGCAAATCCCCCACGCCATCTCCATCTATATCTTCCAATACGGTTCCACTGATCGTGGCTGTTTTTTCATTAACAAAATCAACATTTTCTACGTTTTGTCCTGCACCGAGCACCACACCTGTATCATCCGGATCTCCTCCATCAGTATCACCTACACTACTATACCCGAAAGGGTTTGTTTCTACCACCTGATAATTACCCGGAGGTACATCTGAAAACGAATATGATCCATCTATGGATGATGTCGTCGTAACAAATGGGTTGCCCTCATCATCCAAAACAGGATTGCCCATGTCATCTAATAATGTAACTACAGCTTTAACAGGAGTAGGCGTATCACCAATGCCATCACCATCCGTATCAACAAGAACTACCCCACTGATACTTCCAGACATTTCATCCACAAAATCAATACCCACAACATCCTCTCCTGGAGCAGCACTTACGGAAGTATTATTCTCGTCTCCACTATCCGTATCACTCACGCTTGAAAAGTCTGCTGGGTCATTTTCCTTTACTTGATAATCACCAGGAGAAATATTATCAAAACTGTATGCTCCTGCGGCATCGGTTGTAGTTGTTATGGCAACACCCATATCATCCAAGACAGGATCGCCCATAGCATCAAGTAATTCCATAACGGTTCCGGCAGGAACTGGAACATCTCCAATGCCATCTCCATCTGTATCTTCCAACACGGTTCCACTGATAGATACAGGGCGTTCATCAATGAAATCAACCCCTGTAACATCATTCCCTGCTACAAGTACAACAGTGGTTAAATTATCATCACCGCTATCGGTATCGGATACACTTGAGAAAGTCGCAGGATCATTTTCTCTGACTTGGTAAGTTCCTCCTAGAAGACCGGAGAAAGTATAACTACCATCTGCTGCGGTTGTTGTCGTTATCGGGTTTGAAGATTCATCTAAAACAGGATCTCCAAACTCATCAAGAAGTTCGATTACTGTTCCAGCAGGAACAGGAGCATCAGCAATGCCATCACCATTCGTATCTTCCATTACAGACCCACTGATTGAGCTTACTAAAGGTGGCGGGCAAAGCGAAAGTTGTCCTAACACACCAATCCCACGAATCCCCGGGTCTGGTGCGCCACTTACTTCATGATACAATATCGTAACAGTCGTAATACTTAAATCACCAAAATCAACTAGAACACTCCCATTGTCATCTCTATCAGAAGAACCATTACCGTTTACACCACCTGTTCCTGTTGCACTGGCACTATTATCGCCAAACAACTGAACAGTTGGATTCGCACCGACGGTAGTTAATGTGGGATCACCCGCATCACTCATAACCGTTATGGAATCTCTCCGACCAGTAGAAATATCAAGATCTGATATGTCAAAAGATAAACATGTTACAGGCGTATCAAAGGTAATTTGATAAGTAATTGTTGAAATACCTTGGCCTGCCGTAGGATCATAGATCAGTCCTAAATCAGCACCAGTACCAAAATAATTTATGGCTCCACCAAGCACATCTACGGCTGGTGTATTGGTATAAAAACTACCTGAAGATAAGGTCGAGATATTAATATCCATATTCACGGTTTCGGAACCCGCTGTAACGATATCAAAATTCTCATTCAGGGAAGTCGTTGGCCAAACTGCTGTATTCCAGTCAAGTGTTCCAGTATTACCGCTACACGTACATTGTGCATTGATGAAGTGCGGTAAAATCAATAACATCAAAATAGATAAAAAGTATTTTTTGAGGATTTTAAATCTCAGATGAAATCCCTGACGTGTATTGTTTACAACGAAGGGAGTTTCACCATGAAGATTAGTACATAAAAATTTCATGATAAATAGCTTTTAAGTTGGGCTAATTAAATTTAACAGAGGGGGAAAGAAGTAAAGTAATTTATTTTTTTATATTATTTTTATTTAAAAAATATGACAGGATTTTGAAGCCCTTTTTCATACAAAAAACAAACAGGCTTTTAAAATACTGTGCAAATCCCTACATCACTTTTAAAAAGATTTTCTTATTTTTTTCATAAAAACATGCTGGTAAGCTTTGTTTTATCTCTGTATCTATATCTTGTTTTCTTAAATTTCACCTAAAATCCTGCTTTATCACTTGATTTTTATTCAGATACATAAATATGGCAGAATCAGCTGCCTTGTTGAGGTTATTCAAAAACTATACTTGCATATAGGCAGAAGTCGTGCCAAAATATTTTGCAACACAGCTTGCAATTATCTTAAATAGCCAGTTCTTTCAGGATTGGCAACACTTCTTTTCTTATCTTAGCAAAAAAAATATTTATAAATGTTGACAGGTCACAGATTAACCATTTTTTCTGCCATCATATGTGTTATTTTCCTTGTTGCAAATTTTCCGGTAGAAAATAAATTGAATGCTTTTCATTCTGATACTGAGATCGCGTATTTTAAATCTCATGGAATCAATATGCCACCTCCATTTACCATTGATTCCAATCTGATCTTTCCAAAAGCAACTTCCTGCGAGGGTTGTCATGGGTTCGATATCAATGGGAATGCAAATCTTGATGAACAAGGCAATGATGTCAATGTGCATGATGACTGGAAAGCGACCATGATGGCTAACTCTGCAAAAGACCCTTTCTGGCGAGCCAAAGTCAGTCACGAAATTTTGGTCAATCCTAATCACAGCCTCGACTTACAATCCAAATGTACTTCCTGCCACGCGCCTATGGGGCACTACACCGCTATCCTTCGGGGCATGGAACATTATCTCATGGATAGTTTGCTTGTAGATACAATAGGTATAGACGGTGTTAGCTGTGGAGCTTGCCACCAACAAGCTGATGTGCCTCAACTCGGGAGTTTGCATTCCGGGAGTTTAATTTTCGATACGACGAGGGTGCAATATGGTCCGTATGAAATGCCATTTGCACCTCCGATGGATAATTTCGTGGGTTTCAAACCTGTATATAGTGAGCACATCCATGATGCGGGTATTTGTGCTGGATGCCACACCCTAATCACACAAACCGTTGACCTTGAGGGTAATTATACTGGAAATGACTTTGTAGAACAAGCTACTTATCATGAATGGCTCAACTCCGATTATTCGAATGGGGAAGGGCTACAAACCTGTCAAAATTGCCACATGCCTAAAATTGAAGATGATGTTGTGATTTCTAATAATTATATTTTCCTCCAGCCCCAACAAGGTTTCGCGCTGCATGAGTTTGCAGGAGCCAACACCTTTATGCTACAGTTGATGAAAGAACATAGAACGGAATTAGGGATTGAAGCACAGGCAGAAAATTTTGACTCTACCCTTGCTGCAACATTCCGAATGCTCCAGCAAAAAAGTATCGACCTTGATCTCGAACTAACGGATCTTACTGCCGATACGGCATATTTCAGTGTCAGCTTGTATAATAAAGCGGGACACAAGTTTCCTTCGGGTTATCCCAGCAGGCGGGCTTTTGTCGAATTTGTGGTAGCAACCACAGAGGGAGATACCATTTTCCATTCTGGTATTTTGCAAGCAAATTATGAAGTTGAGGGACAAGACCCTCATTATGAACCGCATCACAATGTCATCTCGGCAACGGAGCAGGTTCAGATTTATGAATTCGTTATCGGGGATGTTAATGGAAATTTCTCAACCGTATTGGAAAGAGGGAATTATCCGCTTAAGGATAACAGACTGCCTCCGATCGGGTTTTCCACCAGCCACGAAGTTTATGATACCACTTTAATTATCGGGAATGCTGCAATGGATGCAGACTTTAACTACATAGATGGGTCAGAAGGTTCTGGGTCTGATATTGTACACTATCACATTCCTGTTACCGGATTCTCTGGCATTGCTCACGTTTCTGCAAAAGTGTATTACCAATCACTTCCTCCCAAATGGATGGCAGAAATGTTTGCTGAAGATACACCTGAGATTAACAGCTTCAAGGCCATGTATGATGCAGCAGATCAATCGCCTGTTCTGGTAGCTTCTGCAAGTTTGGATTCTCTTGTGATTACAGGGACTAAAAATCATTTTGTACAAAATGGTATTAAGGTTTTCCCTAACCCAGTTGTACAGGAAAGCTTTAGTCTTGAAAACAAAACGGAAGGGCTTGAAATTTATAGGGTTACGGTCAGAAACTTAAATGGACAAGTACTCTTTTCATCGAACATCTCTAACCATAATTACACTTTCAACCTCAAGGCCGCATCAGGTATGTATATTGTTGAAATTGAAACGAATGAAGGTGTTTTTGTTGAGAAATTATTGAAGTATTAAGTTTAAATAATGGATTATTTTTAAAAAGCAAAAGCACCTTTATAGAATTAATTATCAATATAGGCGCCAGACTGTTTCGCTGTCAGATGTCAGACGAATTCGTATTTATTCCTTGGCAGACTGCTAAATTTTTAGCAGAGCAGCGCCTGCTTGCGTGCCTTGGCAGGCAGGTCTAACATCTGACAATAAGCATGGGCGAACGATCCGAATTCGTGGGTTCATAGGCTACTTTCTAAGGACAAAAAAACGCCCTTTGTTTAAACTTAGCTCCCTAAATTAACAACCGACTATCATCTAGCGATTTCGATTTTGGCTTTTTTTCCTTTTATTTTTTCATTTTTTATCTTCTTGAGAATTTGATGAATTTTATTCCTCTTTACAGCTGCAAAACAGAAAAAATCTTTCATTTCGATTAGGCCAACATCGTCCTTGCCCAAGTTTGCTTTCTTGGATAAAAACCCGACAACATCTACTTTATTGATTTTATCTTTTTTGCCTTTGCCAATAAATAATGTTGCCCATTC
>JAHDGC010000365.1 GCA_020627865.1 Saprospiraceae bacterium
TCCAAATTATTTCTTCATATTATCTTTTTTTAACTTGATGCACATGAGCGCACCGGCACCGTTTTACTTTTAAAAAGCCCGATTAAAGGCGAAACTTCCTAATTTTAGATACTCTGCGTAACATCAGTAGAGTAACTTAGAACCCGTATTAAAACCCACCACCATGTCTGCAAAGCAGTCTTTTTGCCTATATCGCCGTTGAGAAAACACTCATTATGCTACGGTATAATGAGTGCAGAGGAAGAACAAAAGATCAGTATCAAATGGACGATTTATTTTTTCAACATTCCTAACGCAGCGAAATCATCAAAATATCAGAAATCTTCATACAGCAAAGTCTAATATTTAGTCATTAGAAAACGTTAGATAATGGTTGAATAGGAGTTGAATTATTGCTAATTTTGTGCTGTAAAACTTTTTAAATAAATTTTATGAAAAAAATATTGCTTCCCCAAACAAAAGTAAAACCATCACTTTTCCTGCTTAGCATTATAATATTATTATGCTTTAGCACAACGGGATTCGCGCAGGTAGAAAAACCTAAGGAAAAACCTGTCGTCAAAGAAAAGCCAGTTCCCGAAAAGCCAGCACAAAAGGAACCGGTTAAGGAACAACCACCAAAAGCCAAACCACCACAAAAGGAAAAACCTGCCCAAGCTACAGCCCCAGCAGAAAAACCTCCTGCGCAGAAACCTCCGAAACCAGAGCCGGAAGAAGAAGAGGAAGAAGCACCCAGTTTTGACAATACCATAGCTTACGACAGTGAGGAAGGTTCTCCCCCAGCCTCTATTCATGATGTCGCTTGGATTAGCGGCAACTGGTCGGGTGCTGCTTTTGGCGGAACCTTCGAGGAGATTTGGAGCGAGCCTTTTGGCAACTCCATGATGGGCATGTTCAAGCTTGTCGTGCGCGGGCGGGTACAGTTTTATGAGATGATGACGATTTCGGAGGAAAAAGGAACCTTAATCTTACGCCTTAAACATTTTGAACCGGACATGAAGGGTTGGGAGGAAAAAAATGAAACGATAGATTTTCCTCTGGTGAAAATTTATGATGATGTCGTTTTCTTTGACCAGTTTACTTTTGAAAAAACGGGCGAGGATGAGTTGACGGTGTATCTGGTTATTGAGGATAAGGATGGGAAGAAGGAAGAGGTGACTTTTTCCTTTAAACAGTAGTTGATTAAACGCGCACAACAGACCTTCGGCCATGTTGTAGCGAATATAGTGACGTTTTCGTTTAAGCAGTAGGTTGCTCAAGCATAAAAGTTTCAGGTAAAGGTTAACATCTGCTTAATTTGTTTTGTCATATTATATATTATACTTATTTTTATGCCTTTTTAGAAATCGTCTATTTTTAGGATACTCAAATTCCTTGTCTTGCCAAAACCAACCACATGAAAGTTTTACATATCAGTGCTGAATGTTATCCTGCCGCCAAAGCCGGTGGTCTTGCCGATGTCGTGGGTGCATTGCCCAAATACCTTAGCAAAACCGGTGTTCCGGCTGCCGTTATCATGCCTAAATATCATACCAAGTGGATGATGGCCCAAGAGTTTATCAAGGTTTATAGTGGCGTCATGCGACTGGGTCACCATTACATTCCATTTTCTATAGAGCAGGAAAAAAACAATCAGCTTGGATTTCCACTGTTTGTCACCAATATCCCTGGAAAGTTTGACCGCCCCGGTGTTTATGCCGATCCTGATGGACGCTCTTACGGAGATGAAGTTGAGCGATATATCTGTTTTCAACAGGCGGTTTTGAAATGGATCATGCAGCTTCCGAACAGGCCAGAGGTTTTGCATTGCCATGACCATCATACAGGGCTGATTCCGTTTTTGCTCAAGTATGGTTATGAGTATAACTCCCTCAAGGATATTCCTACTGTCTTCACCATTCACAATGGGCAATATCATGGTGCTTCCCGTTGGAGCAATTACCACCTGATTCCTCATTTTGATGACAATGCAAGGGGATTGCTAGATTGGAATGATACGATCAATCCACTCGCAGCTGGGGTAAAATCTTGCTGGAAACTAACAACGGTTTCGCCCAATTATATGAATGAATTGAGCTACAGCGCAAACGGACTGGAAGCTTTGTTGGCTTCCGAAAGGGCCAAATCTGTCGGTATTCTTAATGGCATAGATACAGTGGTTTGGAACCCTAAAACAGACCCCTTGATTTCCAACCACCTGAATGGTAACATTGACCATTATAAATATGAGAACAAACGAAAGTTACTGGAAAGATTTAATATCAATCCAGATTTTCCATTAATAACCTTCATCGGCAGGCTTGTCCGAGAAAAAGGAGCCGATTTGATTCCGGACTTGATCCGACGTTTTTTACAAGCCGGAGGACAGGCAGCATTTATAGTGTTGGGTTCTGGAGAATCTTGGGTGGAGAACCAGTTTCGAGAAATGACACATGCTTTCCCGGGCAGGTTTGATGCAGCTATTGAGTACAATGAAAGGTTGGCTCATCAACTTTATGCCGGTTCCGATTTTCTGTTGATGCCATCACGGGTAGAGCCTTGTGGCTTGAACCAACTTTATGCCTTGCGCTATGGAACGGTACCTATCGTAAGGGGCGTTGGTGGTTTGTTGGATACCATTCCAGATCTTAGCGAAGATGGTGCTAGGGGCGTGCGTTTCAATCGCTTTAATATTAATGCTGCCTTTACGGCATTGTTGCGAGCAGTTGATTTGTATAAACACCAACCTACTTTCCAGATGCTTCGGAATCGGAATATGGAGCTGGATTTTTCTTGGGAGAAATCGGCACAGGATTATACGGGTATTTATCGGGAGTTGGGGATGAGTTAAGGGTTGGGCGATTGTGATAGTAAAAGAGTAAGACCACAAAGCTTACGGGAACGTCGTAAGGCATTACGACACTACATGTCGAAATAATCTTTTAAAAATTAGTTAATACAAAAATCAACTAAAAAACATAAACTTACCCTACCTTTTCCCTATATTGGTGGCGCAATTATAAGAGATCAGCTTTTCGCTTTGAAACAAGCCAACTGAAAATTGCGTTATTACGGAAATCTAACCGATAATCCAAGGGAAAAACTTTACAATCTACCCTAATTATCCATTAAAATGCAACCCAAATTATGGTTATAAAAATGATTAGTCTGATTCTGGGCGGAGGTGCCGGAAGCAGATTGTACCCACTTACTGCTGAACGTGCCAAACCCGCTGTTCCTATAGGCGGAAAATACAGACTTATAGATATCCCGATTTCCAACTGCCTGAACTCTGGGGTTAAGCGCATGTTTGTGCTTACACAATATAATTCCGCCTCCCTCAATCAACACATTCAAAGCACATACAACTTCGATATGTTTAGCCGGGGTTTTGTGGATGTCCTAGCAGCAGAACAAACCCCAAGTAGCGACACTTGGTTTCAGGGAACAGCCGATGCGGTACGCCAATCTATGCATCACTTGCTCAATCATGATTTTGACTATATCCTTGTACTTTCTGGGGATCAACTTTATCAGATGGATTTTGAGGCACTGGCAAAGTATCATATCAAGCAGGATGCAGCCATTACCATCGCAACCATTCCAGTTGTGGCCAAAGATGCTACCGGATTTGGTATCATGAAAGTTAATGCCGATGGGTATATCAGTAAATTTATTGAAAAGCCGAAAGCAGATTTATTGCCAGATTGGAAGTCTGAGGTTTCCAAAGAGAACAAGAAAGCAGGGAAGCATTACCTCGCTTCAATGGGTATTTATATTTTTAATAAAAAAGCATTGCTTGACCTTTTCGAGGGAAATAAAGATGCTGTTGATTTTGGGAAAGAGATTATCCCAAGGGCGATTCAGTCGGGGGATAAGGTGGCTAGTTATCAATTTGATAGTTACTGGACAGATATCGGAACGATTAAATCATTCTTTGATGCCAACATTGAATTGACAGATAATATTCCGCAATTCAATTTGTTTGACAACACCAAGATTGTATATACACATCCTCGCTTGCTGGCACCATCGAAGATTTTTGGTACTCGCTTTCGCAGGGCGGTTACGGCAGAAGGGTGCATTATCCATGCCGATGAAATAGAGCGCTCTATTATCGGTATCCGCTCTCGGATTGAAAAAGGGACTACTATTTCCAAGTCTATTATCATGGGTAATGATTCTTATCAAACTATTGAGGAGATGGTTGCCGCTGGGAATACCATCCCAATGGGCATCGGGAAGAATTGTGTTATAAAAAATGCTATTATTGATAAGAACTGTCGGGTAGGCAATGATGTGGAGATTATTGGTCATGAAAGTTTGGAGAATGTCAGAACAGATACTTATTGTATTGTAGATGGCATCGTCGTTGTAAGGAAAGGATGCACGATTCCGAGTGGGAGCAAGATTGGTCATATCGAAACGAAACGTGCTAAAGCTTAGTCTGGTAATTCGTGAAGAACATCAAAACGCGTTAAGCCGTATAACGATATATTTTTTTGGTAAAAAGTCAAAAAGACAGGAACATTCATCCTGTCTTTTTGTTTTTTTGAGAGAAATATTATAAAAAAATACATTTTCGTCTTATTTTAAACGATATTTATATAAAAATAGAGTGTTACAACAGAAAAAACCTTTAATTAGGAAAAGAGCCATGTAAGTTGGACAATGATTTTTTAGCATTATAAAATTAAACATACAGACATAAATCAAAATTAAAATGAATCAAAGTAAATTAATCGGGCTTGGTATAATCATATTTTTCAGTCTTTTTATTATATCTGCTCTTTCCAATAGTTTATTTATCACTATTAATCCGGGAGAAAAGGGGATTATCTTTAAACGCTTCGGCGGTGGTTTGGATAAAGAAAATACCTACGGACAAGGATTCCATATCATAGCGCCTTGGAATCGGATGTATGTATATGATGTCCGGATCAAGGAATCCTTCGAGTCTATGGAGGTGCTTTCCAAAAATGGTTTGACGATTAAAGTAGATTTGTCTTATCGTTTTAATCCTTTGGGTGATAAAATCGGTAATATCCATGATGAGATTGGGCCAGATTATCAAAAACGAATTGTGATACCCGAAATCCGATCTGCTACCCGTGAGGTAATCGGGAAATATCTGCCGGAAGAATTATACTCCAGTAAAAGGGAAGATATTCAAGATGAAATTTTTAAAAGAACCAAAGATGCCGTTAATGGCAAGAACATCCAGCTGGATGCCGTATTGATTCGGGAAGTAACTTTGCCACAAACGCTACAAGATGCGATTGAACGAAAGTTGAAACAAGAGCAAGAGTCGTTGGAATATGAATTCCGTCTTATTAAAGAACGGAAGGAGGCAGAGCGTAAAGTAATCGAGGCACAGGCCAAGGCTGATGCCAACAAGATTTTGAATGCCAGTTTGACCAGCAATATTCTCAAGGATAAAGGTATTGAGGCAACTATGGAATTGGCCAATTCGCCTAATTCTAAAGTGGTTGTCGTTGGTGGTAGTGGCAGCGATGGGCTTCCGTTGATATTAGGAAATTAGTAGTGATTGGAGATTAGCTGGGTAGTGATTAGCCCTGTAGTATGCCGAATCGGCTTGTTACAAAACATATTTACCCCAAATAATTAAGCATCGCCACTTAATTAAAAAATAAAAAGTCGGCCCTTTCAAAGGGGTCGGCTTTTCTTTTATGAAAACGGTTTGCAGTCAAGCATTTAAGCAAGAGTATAAATCTTCAGGTATTAATTACCGTCATTCAGGTATTTCGCAGCACCCTTTCTTATCGTATATTTGTATCATCAATCACGTCCACACTTTCTTCTTCTCAAAGGGACAAATCATACGAATTAAAACAACACTATTTTGTATGCCGTTTCTCCAGGCATACAAGCTCACCTTAAAATGAGCATATCGGAGAAGCTATTTGTTAAAGACAATCACAAGGGTAAACATTCACCAAAACTTACTCTGGATGAACCTTCCGAGCTACTTAGTTCGGGAGGTTTTCTTTCTGGTGGTAAATATGGGAGGAAATTGGGATTGGGTTGAATTGAATTGGGTGTTCGGTACCAAAATATTAATTTCCAAAGCATGAAAATGTAAAATATTTTAAAAATAAAAATTTGAACATTATGCACCCGTTGGGTGGGATCCCACCCTAGCAACCACGAGACCATCGCCCTTTTTCGGGCCTCGATGTCAAACCATAAGTTTGACCCTTCAAATCCTGACATTTCAGGAAAGAATTATATACAAGGAGCATTTCACTCCCCGAATTGCACAAAACAACCGAGCTCGCATCACTTCATGCAATTTTCCAATAAAAAACTTTACGAAACTTACCTGATTATTGACGATAATAGCATTTACCCCAAATACCTACAAATTATCCAGTAGGAAAACAGTTTCATGCCTGCCGATTGCGCCAACTCTAATGGCAAACATTATATACTGACTTGTTGTAAAAACTGTCTAAGTATCGGTTCCTATTTTTGAAATGTATGGTCTAGGTCTTCTAATCTGCATGATAGCCACGCAGCGTGTTTTACCGATACCGCGTAAAAGTTAAACACAAAAGTAACAAACATAAACCTAAAACGCAACTTTTTGATTACAAAAATCGCAATAAGGTTACAATAAACATATTTAATCTCTTCACCTTACCTTAAAATTTGCTTTTTGGCCAAAAGTATGAGCATTATGCAATCAAATCCTATTACCTTTGCCTCATTCAGATTACCATCAATTCATAACATCATGATCAAAAACCTGTTTCCCATCCTTATCCTTTCTTGTTTTAGTTTCTTCATCCAATCCTGTGGCAGTGGCATCAAAGGAGAAGGCCCCGACAAAACAGAAATCCGCGAACTTCCGGCCTTTACTGGCTTTTCCTTGGACGCACATGCAGATGTTTTTCTTAGCCAAGGCGCACCGGTCAGTTTTCGCATAGAGGCTCCGGAGAATATCTTGTCGCTCATCCGCACGGAAGTCTCCAGAAATACCTTGACGATAGATGAGCTGGAAAACATCCATCCTTCTAATGATGTAAAAATTTATATCACAATGCCGACTTTGAAATATGTCGGTGTTGATGGCTCAGGGAATGTATCGGGGAAAACGCCTTTCGCCAAATTGAAGTCGCTTTCTATTGATGTGGACGGCTCAGGGGATGTAAATCTGAATGTGCAAGCCTCTGATATAGAAGCCAATATTGATGGATCGGGCACCGTCCGGTTAAAAGGAGCAACGGAAGACTTTGAGGTGAACATTGACGGCTCCGGAGATGTTGAAGGCTATGACCTTATCTCGGAGGATGCCGATGTGGATATTGGAGGTTCTGGAAAC
>JAHDGC010000366.1:0-4717 GCA_020627865.1 Saprospiraceae bacterium
ATATCCACCAAGGCATTATGTTGTTGACCAGAAATGGGTTTGCCAAATACAGTCATGTGTAGTTCCAGTAGCGTGGGCCATTTGTATCCATAACGCCCTGGTATGGCACAGTAATCAACAGTGCTTTTCATTGTACAGATTTTCTTTTTTGAATGGACAACGTTCTTCTGTTCATTTCTCAAAAATTCCGCACCGACAATTTTCTCATCAAAGCTCATGTTATGTGCCACTAGATACTTTGCCTTTTTGACAGATGCCGCAAATTCCTGTAAGACCATTGCTAAGTCAACCCCTTCTGCAATTGCTCTTTCCGTAGTGATACCATGCACCTTAGCTGTAGCGGCAGAGATCGTGAAACCAGCGGGTTTGATGATATAATCCTTGCGGTTGGTTTCGTGGCCTGCTTCACTATATTCCAACCATGCGATTTGGACGAGGCGAGGCCAGTTGGAGAGTTTCGTTACGGGAGCTTTATAGTTCTTGGGTAAACCATTTGTTTCTACATCAAAAAATAAATACATGTTCGTATGTTTGTTTTGTTTTTTAATCGGCTTACTTGCTAGGCGTATTGGTGAAGATATGAAATTGGGAGGATAATTGCAAAAAAAGAAGCGCTTTAGTAGTTTTCAAAGCTAACCACTAGCTTCAAGCTAGTGGTTAGCTTTGATAGTTTTATTTTCTATTTCTTCCATCTTTTCCAACAGCCATTTCTTATCACTGATGTAAGCCATTTTTTCCATCTTAGCTCGCACACCCACGAGGGTTATTTTCCCATAGCGATGCTTTACCTTATACAGGTTAATCAAAATGCGGACGAAGTTTTTGTAACTCATCCGGTGAATATATTTCAGTGGAGTGTATTTAGAAATATACTGTTCAGTCGTGCGGAAAATTCTCATGGTTCGATCATCGTATTCTTTATCAAGTTGAAAATGTGATTTCATAAACAATGTTTTTACGCTGATGTCATAGGCTGGATTGACCTTGTCTGTCCGGGCGAATTTTCTGATGGCCTCATCATAATTTTCTTGATAAAAATCAATCAGCCCCTTGTTGAAGTTCAATATACACTATACTTGGTTTAAGGATGATGTATTTCAAATAGCCATTGCTGGTGATAGTACATATATCCCGATAGAGGAAGGTTGGTATCGCTGCGAAGTCACTAGCGATAGTGTAACCGTACCGGAGAGCTATGGCCGAAACATAATCCTAAATAGCCAATCCATTTACTTCAAGCCACCACCAACCTGTCGAGAGCGAGATTCCTTGGTGCTGCTAGATTTGCATGCGAGTACCAACGGAGGAGCTTGGGTAAATACTTGGGATTTATCACAACCGATAGACACTTGGCATGGGGTAACATTAAACGCGGAAGGATGTGTTGATGTGCTGGATTTGTTTGCGAATAATTTGGTAGGCAATATACCGGAAAGCATTGGGGAAATGCTTGCCCTTTCTGAGCTGGATTTGGCTTTTAATAATCTATCGGATACTCTTCCTACGAGTATAGGCAATCTTGAAAATTTGGTTGATCTTTATTTGTATAGAAATAATTTGACGGGTAACATTCCGGAGTCCATAGGGCAACTGAGCAACCTCTCTTGGTTTATTATTTATAGTAATAATCTTACGGGAAATCTCCCTGAAAGTATAGGGCAATTACAGAACTTAGTTTTCCTGAATGTCGCACAAAATGAACTCACCGGAAGCCTCCCTGAAAGCATCGGACAATTGAGCAATATTCTAACCCTTAATTTGGGATACAACAACTTGTCGGGTAATCTCCCTGCAACCATTGGTCAACTGGCAAGCCTCCAGAATTTGAATCTTTCTAACAATAATTTTTCAGGTACTGTTCCGCAAAGCATCAGTCAGTTGAATAGCCTTTTTGATCTAAAGTTGGACAACAATAATTTTACTTTTGCCGGAATGGAAACGGTAGCGACCATGCCTATTTTTAATGGATTATCGTATGCGCCACAGGATACTATTCCTGTCTTTAGTACGGGGGACTCCTTGTATGTGGAAGTTGGTGGTGTGATTTCCAACAATCATTACACTTGGTATAGGGATGGCATCTCTCAAGACACAATTGTAGGGGACAGTACCTATGCCTTAGGAGAACCTGGCTGGTATCATTGTGAAGTTAGGAATGATATTGTTACGAATCCAGCTATTTCAGGCCAAAATCTCGTCCTTACTTCACCCCCTCTCTACTATGATATACAATCCGTTTGGCCGGGCGATTTTAATAATGATGGGATAGTGGATAATTTGGATGTCCTCTACTGGGGGCTTGCGGAAGGCTTCACGGGGCCAACTCGTCCCAATGCGACTACGGACTGGGTAGCGCAGGGTTGTCCCGAATGGGCAGATACCATCCAAGGGGTGAATGCCAAGCACCAAGATGCAGATGGTAACGGTATCGTTGATGAAGATGATTTGGCGGTTGTGCTTGAAAATTACGGAAAGACGCGGTCTGCTACACTGGCACGCGCTCCGGATGATGATACCTACTTCTGGATGGAGCCTGCCGGATACAACGCTGTTGATGGCACGCGAAGTTTCAATTTATACATGCAGCAACCTGATGGCCCGATTGCTGTAGTTTAATATTGGATAACTTATTTTATAATCAAAAAAACAAAATCATGAAAAAAGAAAAAAAATTGGAAACGTTTAAAAACTTGGCAAAGTGGCAAGAGTTGAGTGATCAGGGCAAGGCGGTGATTAAAGGCGGTACTATTCTCATAGCAGATATTGCTTCTATTTAGTTTGGGAATGCTAATATATTTTATCATAAAAAAATGAACCATCATGAAAAAGAAAAAAACTTTAGAAGTATTTAAAACTTTGGCGAAGCAGCAGGAGCTTACAGGGAAGGGGACGCTTGTTGTTAAAGGTGGGACTATTCTCTTAGCAGATCTTGCTGCCATTTAAAAGCGAGTGGCTTAATTTCAAATACCTTATTTTATAACTATAAAATTTTCCAACCATGAAAAAGATTAAAAACTTAGAAAATTTTAAAAATATAATGGTGCAGGAACTGGGTAGGGAGGAGCAATACCAGATTAAAGGTGGGAGTGGGATTATCACGATTACGGATCTGGATGTAATATGATAAATTGATTGCACAAATTTTATAACCATAAAATTCATAACCATGAAAAAGACACAAACATTAGAAAAGTTTAAAAGAATGGCGGGGCAGGAATTGCATGAGAAAGCACGATCCCAAATCAAAGGAGGGAATAGTGTTATTGGGATTACGGATATTGATTTAATATAGTGTCATCCTATTTTTTTTGAAACTATTTTATAACTATAAAAATTTCAAATCATGAAAAAGACAAAGGAATTAAAAACCTTCAAAACTTTGGCGAAGCAGCAAGCGCTTTCGGGAAAGGGGAAGCTTGTTGTTAAGGGTGGG
This sequence comes from Saprospiraceae bacterium, assembly GCA_020627865.1. Taxonomy (GTDB): domain Bacteria; phylum Bacteroidota; class Bacteroidia; order Chitinophagales; family Saprospiraceae; genus JAHDGC01. The sequence goes on from JAHDGC010000366.1 coordinate 3,434, forward strand.
ACGATTACTGGTATGGATATTCTATGTATATAGTATTGTTTTTTATTCTGTAAATGAATTGTTGAAAATATTTTCATTACAGACTAAAAACTATCCACACGAAAAAAGCCTGACGCAAAACGCCAGGCTTTCTCTATATCTGAATAACAATATTTTTCCTAATTCTCGTACACCTTCATGTCTTTCATAATCGAAAGGGCTTCTTCAAGGTAAATATCCTTGCTTAACTTCTCGAACCAAGCTTCATTTCTACCAATCTTGGACGAATCCGCCTCAATTTCCGGAAGGTCAACAGCGAGGTTGGAGATTTCTAGATTCTCGATGACCTCAAACATATCTTCATATTCATCTGCTTCGTCATCCAACTTTTTCTCCCTTGCAAGATGATCGTCCAAGTTCAGGCTATACTTAGTATTGTCCTTTATCCTTTTCAAGCGTTGTGCATTTTCGTCGATCTTCTGGAAGACCGCATTACTTTTTACCCTTGCCGCACTTGCGCTCTTGATTTTATCGATGTGGTTAAGTTCATAAACATTTTGATCGTAATCCACCGGTTTAATTCTTGTCCAATCCATCGCGAACTCATGCTCGGCTTCTCCAGTTTCCATATAGTGGAGATTATCCGGAAGGATGATGTCTGGAATTACGCCTTTTAGTTGAGTCGAGCCACCATTAACACGGTAGAATTTTTGAATAGTGAGTTTTACTTCTCCAAGCGGCTTCACTTCAGTATTACCTCTAACGGTGCGATCCAAATCGAAGAAACGTTGGACAGTTCCTTTTCCAAAGGTACCGTTACTTCCAACAATGATTGCACGACCATAATCTTGTAAGGCAGCCGCAATGATTTCAGAAGCAGAAGCACTATACGAATTAACCATCACGATGAGTGGCCCGTCGTATTGGACGGTTTCATCATCATCCGTAAGGATTTCGGGGTTACCTTGTCTGGCCTTTACCTGAACGATTGGGCCTTCCTCGATGAATAATCCGGACATGGTAACTACATCCCTAAGGGAGCCACCACCATTGTTTCTAAGGTCTAGGATAATACCGTTGACATTTTCTGCCTTGAGCTTTTCAATTTCTTTAGCAACATCTCTCGCACAACTCCGACCACCTCGGCGATTGAAATCTGCGTAGAAACGAGGGAGTTTGATAAGTCCGATATTTTCAGCCTTCCCGTCATAATTCAGAATAACAGACTTTGCATAACTTTCATCCAATTGTACCACGTCTCTGGTGATCACAATATCCTTGATTTTGCTGTCTACTTTTTTCTTC
>JAHDGC010000366.1:4727-7300 GCA_020627865.1 Saprospiraceae bacterium
TTTTACCACGTCATCAATTCTGAATCCAGTAACATCTACGGATTCCGACTCTTCTTCGTCATCAACTGCACCTTGGGTTACTTTCATGATGAGGTCACCTTCTTCCAATTCTTTTTGTTTCCAAGCAGGGCCACCCGGCACGATGCTGATTACTTTAGTGTAATCTTCATCGGTTTGCAATCTTGCGCCGATGCCTTCTAGTGTACCGGACATATTAATGTCGAAGTTTTCCTTATCTTTTGGCATGAAGTAGCCTGTGTGTGGATCAAAGATGTTGGTAATGGTATTGATGTAATCGCTGAGGTAATCGGCACGACGTTCTTTTTCTATACGCTCAAACCATCTGTCGTATGCCTTAAGGGCGTCTTCGCGGGCTTCTTTTTCCATTTCCTCCATTGTCAGCGGTGCTTTCTTTTCTTCCCCTTCGGCTGGTTCTTCATCCTTAGCCTCTTCCTGATCTTTGATCTTCTTGGCAAGCCTGTCCATAACATCGTATTTCAGCAACTTGCGCCAGTTTTCTTTTAGCTCTTCATTGTTGGCGGGGAAGCCCTTCTTTTCATGGTCAAATTCGAGTTCTTCCTTTTGGGTAAAGTCGAAAGGCTTGGATAGAATGTCCTGATAATATTCCTTGCCCTTTTTTCTACCTGCATCCATAAGGCCGGAAGTGAGGTCGAAGAACTGGTAAGTTCCGGCATTAGACTCGTCATCTATGCTTTCCTCGAACAGTTTCATTTTGTCAATATCCCGCTGGGTTAGAAATCGTCTTTGGCGATCAATTCTATCTAAATAAAGATCGAAGACTTTTTTGGAAAACTCATCGTCAATATCAACGGGGTTATAGTGGAATTGATTTAAACCGGTTAGGATAGATTGAATCAGAATGGCTTCTTTCTCCTTGCTGTCAACGACTGGGTAGTAAGCGCCAATCAATAATGCTGCAACGAGTGCGGAAAAGAACAGTGAGCCTTTGAATTTCATAATATATAAATTTATTTACCTCAATTAATTAGTAGCACTTTTAATAGTAAGTGTGGATTTACTTTTGTGTTACTTGGTTGGCTAATTTTGTATAAATTTAAATGATTTTTATTACAAATGTTTCCTATAATCTTGCCAACTTCCTTTTTTAACGAAATTATAACGGGAAATGATACTTTCAGCCTTATTTTTTATTGAAATATAATGAATATTGGTGGATTTGTGGGGTAAAGAGAGTTTTGTTTGGGAAAGTGGAAATTTAAGGATATGATTTTAGCTTTTATATTTTATGTGTTGAATATGATTTTAAAATATTTGTTTTGCTGCACCCTGCAAGCAGGGTGGGTGTGTAGATAAACAATCTCTATCCCAATTCACAAGCCTGAAACCAATAGTAAAACGCCTCCGGATTAGATTTTTGAAGTTTATTCAATTTAGTTGGAAAAGGCTGTTCGATGCAGCAATTTTTAGTTTGTAAAGTGGTATAAAAGGGAATATGTACCCTTTGTTGATGTTCAATAAGCTTGGCCAAATAGGCAGCTTTTGCCGCTTGGATGATGATTTTTTCGGTTTGTTGGAATGTGGCAAGTAAACCTTGGTTTGGGGAATTCTCTTGTTGCCCCTCTATGGAAATAATCAGGGCAGCTTGGAAAATGACATCAAGGATAAGTTGTGGATTAAGGGGGAGATTTTTCTGCTTTAATGCTGTTAAAGCAATTTTATGGAAAGTGTCGTTGACAATGCTTAGATTATCCATTCGGCCAAATAAAATTCCGACATCGTAAAGTTGTTTGGCAATTATGGTGATTTTGCTGTCATCAATTTGGTTAAGATTTTCTAAAGGGATGCTTTCGTGAAAGCAAGCAAGTTTTTCACCTAATAAATCATTATACGATGGAATGGGAAGGCATAAAGTATACCCCTTTTGGATAGCAAAATAAGCATCTATATTTTGGTATACGATATCAAAATAAGGGGCCCTTTGCAAAAAGATATTTAATAGCAAGCTATTTTTGTTCTCACTAGGGACAGCAGATGGGTAATAAAGCCGGAATTGAAGCTGGGGAATATGCTCCTTGAGCTTTTTTTTGTGTAAAACAACCTTACTGAATCCTTTTAAGAGTATAGCATCTTTTAAGAGTTCGTAGGATAACTTTTTCCAGTTGGGAACAATGATGTCGATGTTCTTTGATGACTTATGTATCGTATTGTTCCTTAGCATCAAGGCCGTTCTACCTTTAAGGACAAAGTCTATATCTGTTTCTGTTAACCCTTCTAGGAGATATAGTATCCAAATGGCTTTTTCTACTCGTTTGTTGGTCGTAGTGGAATTTTGTGCAATGTATTTTAACCATTCCGGTTTTAAGGATTTTGTAGATAGCATACTTTGTAGGTGTCAATAAATCAAATAATCGACAATTTACAAATTTTTATTCAAAAAAAACGGTAGGGACAAGGCATGCCTTGTCCCTACCGTTTTTTTTGGTATATAACCCAGATGAATGTTCCTTTTATAAGAAAGGCGCGATAACCAAGGCAACCACAGACATCAATTTCAACAAGATGTTCAATGATGGGCCAGAAGTATCCTTGAA
>JAHDGC010000367.1 GCA_020627865.1 Saprospiraceae bacterium
ATTTACCATATCACTATATTTTCATGAAAACGACTCTCGAAAAGAAAATTATGAAACATAATTTTAGTGCAGGTCCGGCGATTCTTCCTGCTGAAGTTTTAAAACAAGCCGCAGCCGCAGTCAACAACTTCAATGACTCCGGTCTATCTATTCTGGAAATTTCTCATAGGAGTGCAGCGTTTACAGCTGTAATGGAAGAAGCTGTTGCTTTATGCCGTGAATTATTGAATTTGGATGACCGTTATGAGGTATTATTCCTTACAGGAGGAGCCAGCTCTCAATTTTTCATTACAGCGATGAATTTGCTGGATGAGAAAGGGAAAGCAGCCTATTTAAATACCGGTACTTGGTCAACTAAGGCCATTAAGGAAGCCAAATTATTTGGTCAGATTGATGAAGTGGCCAGTTCTGCGGATAAGAACTTTAACTATATCCCAAAAAATTATAAGGTTGGGAATGACTATAGTTATTTGCATGTAACCAGTAACAACACTATTTATGGTACTCAGATGCATACTTTGCCGGAAACAGATGTGCCCTTGATCGCGGATATGTCTTCTGACATCTTTTCCCGTCCTGTTGATGTTGATCGTTATGGTGCCATTTATGCTGGGGCACAAAAAAATATGGGTCCTGCTGGTACGACCTTAGTTATTTTAAGGAAAGATATGCTCGGGAAAGTGAGTCGGACAATTCCAACCATGTTGGATTACAATACTCATATTAAAAAATCGTCTGCGTTTAATACTCCTCCAGTATACCCTATATATGTATGTATGCTTACGATGCGTTGGGTTAAGGCACAAGGTGGGCTGACCGCGATGCAACAGCACAATGAAAAGAAGGCCGCTTTATTTTATAATGAAATAGATAGCAATCCTTGTTTTAAAGGTGTTGTCGCTAAGGAAGATCGTTCTTTGATGAACGCTACTTTCCTTTTGGAGAATGATAACCTGAATAATGAGTTTTTACGGATGTGTGATGAAGCCGGCTGTGTAGGTGTTAAAGGTCACCGCTCTGTTGGTGGATTCCGTGCTTCTATATATAATGCTATGCCTTATGAGAGTGTTGCGGTTTTGGTTGATGTGATGAAGGCGTTTGCGAAGCAGTATGGGTAGATCGATTTTAGATCATTCGCTAGCGCTCATTCTTAGACCGCTTCGCTGAGAGAATAGAGACCATTCGCGTTGCTCATTGTCAGACCGCTTCGCTATCAGAACTCAGACGCTGTAGTAGAGGAAAAGTTTAAATTTCTTGCTAAAAAGAGAAATCAGACGCGGTGGTGGATGAAAGGAGTGCATCTGCTAAATATATAGAGATAGATTAATGCGTTCTCTTTTTGGGTTCTTATGATAAAATTAGTTAGGGTGTCCGATTAGATTTTGGACACCCTAACATTTAATAGACAATTGGCCCTTCTCTTTTTCATTGCGTTTTATGATGCCCCAATTTTAATGCCTGCCTCATTAAATTTAATATTTCATTCAAAGAATTCAAAGTAATATTAAAAATTATTATTATTGTACATGAGTTGAATGCAAAATTCATCCTGCCATGGATTTAAGCAATTTCATAACCCAAATTTTACAGTCCATACCCATTTGGAAGTTTTTGCAGTAGAAAATATCTTTAAAAAGTCTACTGTAACTTAACTTTAGGAATCTATAGCGTTGATTTCCAAACATTCAAAGAGACAAAATAATCCATTAGCTACTCACATTCTTCGCTTCGTCTTTTCAATAGCAATATTGTCTAGAGTTCCACTTTTTTGAACAAACACTTTTTATGAGACTTATCCACCTCTTCACATTTTTTTTGTTCCTAAACCTTCAAGAGTCCCTTGCGACAACCCAAGAATACCTCTTTAATTTACAACATATCGGCACGAATGACGGGCTTGCCGGCTTAATGTGTAATACTATTTATAAAGATCGAAAAGGGCTTATTTGGATTGGCACGAATGAGGGCCTAAATAGGTATAATGGTTATTCGTTTGCGCATTACACCAAAGAAAGTAATGGGCTATTTAGTAATGCATATCTGAAAAAGATAAGCGAGGACGAGCAAGGCTATTTGTGGTTGTTTCACCATAGAAAAAACAAATGGCTACCGGACAGTACTTTGACAGTCATTGAAATCTTTGATCCGAAAGTTGAAAAAACTATAGCCTTAAAAGATTTTTATCAAGGGGATTTACCTTTTGAGCTTGAATTCATCAATATCGCTCAAATTGATGACCCGCAGAACCGATTATGGATCACAACAACCAAGGGGGAGTTATTTTTGTATGAAGATGGTTGTTTCAAAAGAATCTTCCAACAAGAAAACACCTTGATTCAATATTTGACAGCAGCACAAAATGGAGACCTCTGGATCGGTTATGACCAAGCGGCTATTTGTCTTAGTCTTGATGGACAAATAAAGCAGCGGGTTGAACTTCCTAATCCGGTATTTGGTATCTATTCTGGAAAGAATGACCAAGCTTGGTTTGCTTGTCGAACATTAATTGAGCAAGATGGAATGGAGATAGAATGGGGAAAGTTTCGCTTTGGCTTAAAGAGCTGGGAAAAACAGATCTTCTTCCATTTTTCCTAAAAAACAAAACAGGTAAGCAGGTAACCATAGAAAAATTCTACTCCTGGGTCGGCATATTTCATGATTCTGAAGATCGTTGGTACCTAAAAAATCAGGATAATTTGGATATCTTTGATTCCAAAGGAAGATGGATTTTCAATTTTAATGCAAAAGATATCAATACCGTATTTGGTAAATTTGAACATCACATTGAGGCCGGAGGATATCAATGGTTCTCCTCAACTAACGGTTTCTTTAAATCAAGTTTGAAAAAAAATCCATTCCAATTGATTAGATTACGAAAAGCCAGAAAAGCATTTGTATGCCTCAAATAAAAGGCTATAATGACAATTGGAACTATATAAAAGAGAACCATTTGAGAATAACCAGTTTGCCTTTTGGCCAATACACCTTAAATATTAAAGGGATGAATAGTAGTACTGGCTGGTCTAATAATGAACTTTCCCTTAAAATAAAAGTCCTTAAGCCCTTTTACTGGAGTAGTTGGTTTTTGCTTTCTTGTATGGCACTGCTTCTTGCGTCGATATTTTTTACCATCAAATGGCGAACAAAAAGATTGGAAATAGCCAAGCAACGACTAGAGGATGAAATAAACAAACGGACAAAAACCATCAGGGAGCAAGCCGAACAATTAAAGGAACTGGATAAAGCAAAGTCCCGTTTCTTCTCTTACATCACACATGAATTCCGAACACCATTAACGCTGATCATTAGCCCATTAAGACAATTGTGACAGGATCAGCCGCCGCCCACTATTTTTAAGAGGAGGACGCTAGGGGTTTTGAAAAATGCGGAACACCTGTTGACCTTGATTAATCAGCTTCTCGACCTGTCCAAGCTCGATAGTGGATACATGAATAGATAATCGGATTAAAAACTGGTAAGCTTAAAAGATTTTCTTCAACCATTAAGGACCTGCCTGACAAGCCTGCCTGACAAGTCACGCAGACAGGTTCACGCAGACAGGATTAAGAAAATTAAGAAAACAACTTGTTGTTTCTTTCTTAATGACCTTAATGGCTTGCATTAATCCATAATGACCTCCAGCTCATGGATGGCATTTTGGACATCTTCAATTGGGCAAAGCAATTAAAAATTCAGTCAGCCATTGCAACCTCTTCTGATAGGGCTATCCTAAATTTCATTATTCATAAATTTGGGTTGGATGATTTTATCAATTTTAGTGTATCGGGCAATGAAGTCACCAAGGGGAAACCCAATCCAGAAATATTCCTCAAAGCAGGTAACCACTTCAATGCAGCACCAGCTCGTTGCATTGTCATTGAGGATTCAGGGCATGGCATCAAGGCTGCATCTTCTGCCGGAATGCATAGCATAGGCTATCTGAGTAAAAACACGCATGGTCAAGATTTTTCTAAAGCAGACCACGTTATTTCCTCATTCGATTCCGAATTCAAAACAATAGTCTCCTCCTATACCATAAAAAATGCCGAACAATCTTAATTATAAGACGTCCGGCTCAAACTATTTTTAAAAAATCCAGGCTATGGATACAAAATAGCCTGGATTTTTATTTCCTTTAAATTATCTCATCACTACAAATTTCTCTACCATTCTATTTCCGTCAGCAGTTATGAGTGCAACAAAATAGTAGCCTGGCGCAAAATCAACCGTATTGATTTCGGTTCTAGTTGTTCCGGCTACTAATGGTTGTGTCTGTAATACTTTCCCTGTAAAGTCAATGACCATTAGTTCAGCATCCATTTCCAAGACATCGACCGCAACATTCAACTGATCTTTTACCGGATTCGGGAAAAGTGTCAGGGCAGGAAGTGTCGCAGGCTCAGCTGTAGTTACATTATTCTCAAAATTATTAACAACAGGAGGGGCAAAATTGTTTGCACATCCCGTAATTACAACATCATCAATGTAAATCTGATCATTATTTCCAGAGGCATCACAACGAATACGCAAAGTCGTAGCGCTAGAGAACGGCCCCGCAACTACAATTTCGTCATTGTATCTGATATTATTATTAAAGTCAGTCCCTCTTGCATAATTTGCTACGGTCGTGTAGCCACTACCGTTGTTCATTTCAACAAAGAAATCCTCATTGTTTTCCATACTTCTTGCATAGAAAGAATAAGAGATCGTTATTTCTGAGTAGCCAGATAAATTCAAGGCATCCGTTGTCATAGAAGAGGCCGCACCGGAATTATCTCTAAGACGGATACAGTAGGTACCACTATTGGCATAAGCCGCATCGTTAGCACTTCTTCGCACATCAGAGCCACCGTCATTCCAGATGCCCCAGCCTCCTTCGAAGTCATTACTATCAATAGTCGTATAAGTACAACCTGTTCCACATGGACTACAAAGTACACCACCACAATCAACACCAGTTTCGTCGCCATTTTGAACACCATCTGTACAGGTTTCGCAAGAGCCATCGTCTACTGTCGCATTTGGATCGTAGTTATGCGCAGATGCATCCGTACAACCTGGCACTGGACAAGCATCACACAATGCACCACCGCAATCTACTCCGGTTTCGTCGCCGTTTAGAACGCCATCCGTACAGGTTTCGCAAGAGCCATCGTCTACTGTTGCATTGGAATCATAATTGTGCGCAGCAGCATCCGTACAACCCGGAATTGGGTTTGAACAAGGATCACATAAAGCACCACCGCAGTCTACACCAGTTTCGTCGCCATTCTGCACACCGTCTGTACACGTTTCGCAAGAACCATCATCTACTGTGGCATTCGGATTATAGTTGTGGGCAGATGCATCCGTACAACCCGGAACTGGGCACGCAGGACAAGAAGAACCACCACAATCTACACCGGTTTCATCTCCATTTTGGATGCCATCATCGCAAGTTGGTCCAGCAGAAGTTAAGCAGAAGTTCGTCGTTTCTGTGGAACCGAAAGCACCTCCAGAAGCTAACACATTGCTTGCATCATCATTTGTTACTGTATAGGAACCATTGCCATAACTACAGCAAATACCGTCGCCGTAGGAATCATTGATGGTAAAATCGTAGCAACCATCTGTAAAGCAATCCGTGAAAGTTACAGTAGAACCACTTGGCTGACCACTATAATTACCACCGGAAGCAACCGTTGTCCCACCAGAATTGGTAATCGTCCAAGTTGTCTCTGCCGGGTAATTATCCAACACTATAGCTACCGTTACATTAGTTCCGTTACAAGGACAAGGTGCACAGTTAGCACCACCACAATCAACACCTTCTTCGTCTCCATTTTGGATACCATCATCACAAGTTGGGTCAGGAGGACATACAGGGCAGTTGGAGCCACCACAATCGATACCCGTTTCATCTCCGTTTTGGATGCCATCATCACAAGTTGGAGGAGCCGCTGCACAAGGTGGGCAGAAACCACCACAGTCAACACCCTGCTCAAAAGCATCTTGTACCCCATTACCACATTCAGAAGTAATGTTAATAGAAGTACCTAACACATAAAGGCCATTTTGGGTATCAGAAGCAATGATATTCCCAGAAGGGAAAAAAGGATAAACACCCCAAGCGCCGTCCAAACCGGGATAGTTGTTATTGGTCGGATATGTATCATACCAAGCGACCCGCTGCGGATTGGATGGATTAGAAATATCAATAATCGTTACCCCATCCAAATAAGAAGACACGATCGCATAATTATCTACAATAAAAGGATTGTGATAGGTTACGTTCGTGGCTGCCGGAGCCTCTAGCGGATAAGAAAAGGTGCTACTAATAGAAATATCATTTGAGTTGACTCCTGCTAGGTCTATTATACCTAACGGGCGGCCTGCGGGTACTTCTTCGGCATAAATGAGATGACCTCCATCTTCTGTAATCCAACTACTGTGGTTATAGCCGCCTGTATTAAGGCTAGCTTTCAGCACCGGAGAAGAAGCATTCGTACAGTCATAAACATACAAGCCATTATAACCGTGAGAACAATATGCCGTATTGTTTTTTACAAAAATATCATGCACATAGCCACCGGACAAGCCCAAGTTTGCAATAACAGTAGGGTTGGCTGGGTTAGCAAGGCTATAAACGATCATGCCGCTATTTTGGGTATTGGAACCCACGACGTAAAGTCGGGCATTTGGGACATCAATATAGATGTTGTGGGCACGACTGAATACGTTATTTTGCTGGTAAACTTTTGTTATATTACCAGAAGGTAAGGCACTCATATCGAAAATCATGAGTCCTTCGCTACCTTGGTCCGCAACAGCATACACATAACGGTCATAGGACTTCATGTCTCTCCATATGGTTGTGGAGCCACCTGTAAATTCGCCTTTTAGAACAGGATTAGTAGGGTTGGTAACATCTAGGAAATGGACTTTTGTAGGGGAACCAATAACGGCATATTCGTTGCCTTGGTCGTCTACGTAGCCCCAGATGTCGTTGTAATACACACCCGAGGTTTGGGTGTTGTTTCCGTCCCAAGTGGAGAGCAGGGACATGTTGAGTTGTGCCTGTGATGCAAAAAAGCATAACAGCGCCACTAAAGTGGTCAATGGTTTTTTCATTTTTAAATCTAAATTTTAAAAATTATTTATGGTTAATTATGGAAATTCGGCACAAATATGCACACAAATGGTTACTTCGCACAATATTATAATGCAATTTTTCGGGAAAGTTACATATTATTTCATATTATTTATGTATTTTTATAAAATTTTGACAACATTATTTTTACGCAACATTGCA
>JAHDGC010000368.1 GCA_020627865.1 Saprospiraceae bacterium
CATGGTATGATGTTGCGCAAAGCGAATAGGGAAAAGAAAAAGTTGGAGCAGCTTAGTCAGAAAGATGAGTTTTATTATGACCAGTGTTACCAAACCGAAAGTGGCTTGTTTGCTTATTATCACCAAACCGGGCTTTTGTTGAAAATGGATAATGTTGTAGATTTGAACAAGGCGATTGATTGCTATTATTTATTCAATAAACTGAGTTTACACCAAACAACCTTATCTTTATCTGCCGTAAACCCGGAGAAGGATTTTGATTTCAGTGCATTTAAAACCATTGATCCTATTTTAAAATTACCGGCATATGCTACCCTACCATTGGTGCGTGTTTATCAAACGACCATCAAGCTGATTCAAACCAACCAATTGAAGCATTATGAATTGTTGCTGCAACTGCTTCACGAGTATGAGGCAGAAATTCCGGAGGAAAAGTTGAAAGGTTTTTATGTCGTTGCTACTAATTATTGTGCGCGCCAAATTATACGGGGAAAGTTGGCATACCGGCAACAGCTATTTAATTTACATCAATTGATGGATCAAAGAAAACTGATTCTTGAAAATGGGAGCATGCCGATTGCTAAATTAAAAAATATGGTTACGATAGCTTGCCAGATTAACAATTTTTCTGTAGCAGGTGATTATGTGGAAAAATACCGGAAAAGTATTCATCATAGCTATCGCGATAGTGCCTGCCATTTTTGTCATGGACTCATTGCTTTTTACCAAAATGATTATAAGCAAGCCATTCACCATTTTATTCGGGTGGACAAGATTAATTTGGTTTATAAAATTAATTGTCGAATTATGGAACTCAAGGCATATTATGAAATGGATCAGGAGTACGATGAAAGAACGATGCGGATATTCCGGTCTGTCGATAAATTTATCAAATCGCAAGGGTCACTATCTGTTGCTTATAAAAAAAGTTTTAAAAATTTCACGACGATCTTGATTTTGCTATACCGTTTTCGGCACCGAGTGGGGAAAAGGAAATTACCTGCGATCCAAGATAAACTCAACCGGTTTGATGTGGTGAGTGATAAAGCTTGGTTGGAGAGAAAGATTAAACAGGTGGAGGGGATAAAGTCTTTTTATTAAAATTTCTTTTTTTATAAAATCATGGAATTAATTATAGTTCCTATTTTGTTTTTATATTTACAGTAAAAATGAAAGAACGATCCTTGAAGATTCACGAACCCATAAATCATAAACAAATATCATGCACAACTTAACACAACTATTTAAGCTCAGCCAACTTGTCACGATAGTATTTTTATCCCTATGCTTGACACCGATTGACACCAAAGCAGACAGCCATTATACACAAAGTATCACTATTGACACAACGGATAATATTACCAGGCAATGGAATGAAATCTTACTGGAGTCTATCCGAAACGACTTCGCACGCCCAACAGTGCACGCACGAAATCTATTCCATACTTCTATTGCCATGTGGGACATTTGGGCAACCTACAATCCCGGAACATGTACCTATCTATTAGGGCAAACCGTAGATGGATTTAGCTGCAATTTCACGGGTGTGCCCGCTCCTGCCGATCCCCTTGCGGCTACCCACGAAGCCATCAGCTATGCGGCTTATCGAATATTGTATCATCGGTTCCAAAATTCACCCGGTGCTCCGGCCATATTAACCGTTTATGATAATCATATGGATACACTCGGTTACGATATCAATGTTGTTTCCACAGATTATACGACAGGCTCCCCCGCCGCATTCGGGAATTATGTCGCACAATGTATTATTAATTTTGGATTGCAAGATGGTTCTAAAGAACAATTTGATTATGCCAACTTCTACTATAATCCGGTCAATCAATCTTTGATTTTTATCAATCCCGGTAACCCGACTATTACAGACTACAACCGTTGGCAACCTATTACCCTAGAAGTTTTCATAGACCAAAGTGGTAACCCAATTCCGATTTCAACGCCTCCATTTCTCGGCCCAGAATGGGGAGAGGTTGCTGCCTTTGCTTTAAGCCCTGACAATCTAACATTAAACAACCGTTTCGGGTATAATTATTGGGTTTACAATGATCCTGGTCCTCCACCCTATCTTGAGATGGATGGTTCAGGACAAACAGCAGATTACCAATGGGGTTTCTTGACGACTTTAATTTGGTCTTCTCACCTTGATGCGACAGATGGTGTGATGATAGATATTTCTCCGGGTGTTATCGGTAATAGTGCTGCCCTGCCCGACTCTATTGCAGATTACCCAAATTTCTACGATCAACTTAATGGGGGCTGCTCCAGTATTGGGCATGCTGTTAATCCCCAAACGGGCATGCCTTATGCTCCGAATATTGTCCCAAGGGGAGATTTTGCCCGAGTGTTAGCAGAGTTTTGGGCAGATGGTCCCGATTCAGAAACGCCTCCGGGACACTGGTTTACCTTATTGAATTATGTTGCAGATCATCCGGATTTTGAACGGAAGTTTGAAGGGCAGGGCAGCATCATGGATGAAACAGAATGGTATGTGAAAGCCTATTTCACAATGGGCGGTGCGATGCATGATGCCGCCGTTGCCGCATGGGGCGTGAAAGGTTGGTATGATTATATTCGTCCAGTTTCCGCTATCCGTGCAATGGCCGATTTGGGACAAAGTAGTTTTCCCGATTCTGCGAACTATCACCCAGCAGGTATCCCGTTAATATCTGGCCTGATTGAAGTCATCCATACAGGAGATGCTTTGGCAGGATTTAGTAATGAACATGTAGGCAAATTCAAAGTAAAAGCATGGAAAGGACACGATTACATTAACAATGTGGAGACGGATGTTGCTGGCGTGGACTGGATTCGGGCAGAAGATTGGGTACCCTACCAAAGACCCTCTTTTGTAACACCTCCTTTTGCGGGTTACGTTTCCGGACATTCTACTTTTTCTAGGGCTGCTGCCGAAGTGTTAACCTTGTTAACAGGGGATGCTTTTTTCCCTGGTGGTATGGGAACGCACCTTGCCGTGCAGAATGAGTTTTTGGTTTTTGAAGATGGGCCAAGTATAGATATTGAGTTGCAATGGGCTACTTATCAGGATGCTGCCGATCAATCCGCTATGTCTAGAATATGGGGCGGTATTCATCCTCCTGCAGATGATATTCCGGGCAGGATCATGGGGATAAAAATTGGTAAGGATGCTTATCAAAAAGCAAAAAAATACTTTACGGATCTTGACCAAAATGGGATTGCAGATAATTGTGATGCTTGTGATAGTACTAGAATTTTAATTCTAGATCATCAAGCCAATCAATTCTATCATTGGCAAGCATCCAATTCTATCAAGGCGAAAAATTTAATTCCAGCCACATCGAATATCACTTATGATGCAGCGAATTATGTATTATTGAAAGCCGGTTTTGAGGTGGAAATTGGTGCAGATTTTGAAGCAAAAACTGAGGGGTGTTTTGAGTGATATAATATGCAAACAACGGAACAATTTTCGTAAAAATCTGAACCTTGATTAGTTGATTATCTTCCTGCCTGACAACCTGCCTGACAACCTGCCTGACAACCTGCCTGACAACCTGCAGACAGGGTCACGCAGACAGGGTCACGCAGACAGGGTCACGCAGACAGGGATTTTTTATCCTTCAATTTTCAATTGACCGCTACTGGCCACAACATTTCTTAAAAATAAAATTTATCAAGAAGATGAAAATCATAACACACATTTTACAAATAAAAATAATTGCTAGCCTAGCATTTTTAATCCTATTCGCAACAATAGGAAAAAGCCAGCCTAATGATTGCTATACGCTAATATGGTCTGATGAATTTAACGGGACTAGTCTTGACCTCAACAAATGGAGTTATCAAAATGGGGGTTGGAATGGCTCCAATGTTCAAAATTGTTATGCACCGGAAAACACCTCTGTGTCTGATGGTCGTTTGAAAATTACAGCACAACATGATCCCGGATATGATTGTTTCAATAGCGTGGAAGATTTCACTTCTGGTTTTGTACAAACTAAAGATAGGGTCAGTTGGACTTTCGGATATTTTGAAGCCCGCATAAAAGCGCCGGCCTCTAACAGTACGTGGCCGGCATTCTGGATGAGTCCGCAAGATCCCGTGTATGGAGCATGGCCGCAAAGCGGAGAAATTGATATTGTAGAAATCAAGGGGCATGACATGACCAATGCTTATGGTAATGCACATTGGGGAAACAGTGCCACAGACCGAGTACAAAACAAGGGAACCTATGCCGTAAATGATGCAGACAACTGGCATGTATATGCTGTCGAATGGCAGTTGGGAGAACTCAAGTTTTATATTGATGGCAATCATTATCATACCATTAATAATTTTAACGAACCCAATGCGGGGACGCATCCTCAACCGTTTGACATTCCATTTTATCTTAGACTCAATATGGCTGTTGGTGGAGATTATTTATCCGCCCCATATAATGATGCCAATAACGGAATTGACCAGCTCCCTGCAGTTATGGAAGTGGATTGGGTTCGGGTTTATCAAAAAGAAAATAATTGTACAACAACATCTCCTTGCGAACTCATTGTTAACCATAATTTTGAGAATGGTACCGAAAACTGGACTTTGCGATCATTTAATGGGGCCGATGGCAATATATCCGTGACTAATGATGGCTACCTAAAAGTTGAGGCAACAACTCCCGGAACAAGTGACTGGCATCTTGGGATAAGGCAACAGGGATTTTTATTGGAAAATGGAAAAACATATGAGGTCAACTACATGGCTTATGCGGATACCAACAGACCATCGGATGTCATTATCCACCATGCGGATGGCACACAATATCATTACCATGCCCCAAACCTCTCCACTACTCCAAGCACTTATTCTTTTCAGTTTACCATGGACGGGACAACGGATAGCGATGCTGTTATCTCCTTGAATTCTGGATCATCTGACATTCCGGTTTATTACGATAACATTAGTATTACACCATTGGATTGCGATCCGCTGGCCATTTGTGAAATTATTCAAAATAAATACTTTAACAGCAACACAGAAAACTGGGAAGTAAAAAACTTTAATGGGGCTGCTGGCAATTTATCCGTTACCAATAATGGTTTTTTAAAGGTTGAGGTAACCACTGCTGGCACCAGCAATTGGCATCTGGGAGCAAGACAACGCGGATTGCTTTTGGAAAATGGAAAAGTTTACAATGTTAGCTATGATGCTTATGCCGATGCGAACAGACCGTCAAATGTCATTGTCGGCAAGACGGATGGCACACAGTATTATTATCATGACCAAGCCTTGACCACTACCCCGACGACATACAGTTTTCAGTTTACGATGTCCCAAGCAACGAATACGGATGCTATGATTATTTTCAATTCGGGTGCTGCTGCCATTTCTAGCTATTATGATAACATTAGTATTACACCTTCGGATTGCGATCCTTGTTCTGTAAATCTAAATATTGCGAATCAAGATATTTACCCGGACACCTATCAGGTGAGTCAAAATATTTTCTCTAATGCAAAAGTAGCCACACCGGATTGCGTTATTTTTCAAGGGCAGGAAATTTTATTGGAAGCGGGGTTTGAGGTGGAAGCTGGGGCGAAGTTTGAGGTGGAGATGGTGCCTTGTTTGGGGAATTGATATGCTACCCCAACTTAAAACATCAACATATTGCGAATTACAATCAATAAAATAATCAAAAAGTTTTCATTTTGAGAGATTATTGTTATCTTTGTTTTAACCTTTTAAGTGAGGTAGTAAAAAATAAATTTTTCTATTGCTGAAGAATTGCATGAAGTGATGCGGATCCGGTTGTTTCGTGTAATTCGGGGAGTGAAAGGCTCCTTGTCCATAATTCAATTTTTGAGAAGTCAAAAATTTGAAGGGTCAGGCTTATGGTCTGACGTTGAGACCTCGAAAAGAGGGACGGTCTCGTGGTTGCTAGGGTGGGATCCCACCCTACTAGGGTACACAATCTTAAAATAAAAAAATATAATATTCTTAATTTAATAATACACTCTATAAAAGGCTTTTTATGCTTCTCCATCCTCCATTCAAACAGGGCTTCTTCAGTATTTCCAGTAATCATAATCCCTTTCTGTCATAAAACCAGGGTTATATTGACTTTGTCCTTCTCGATGATTCTTGCCAACTACGCTCAAACCTACGATCTATCCAATCTACGAATTCGGAAAACTCCGACGAACTAGACGCATTATCCTCCAATAACGTTGCCTTGAGTTCGAGAAAAGTTGTCGCGATTTCAAAAGGCTTATTTTTTAAGGATGCCTCCTGAATCGTTTTTACAATTTTTATTTTTACGGAATAATCTTGTTTACTATACTTCAACGAACGCAGTAAACTTTTGGCATAATGCGGAATGCGGAAACTGTCCTCCATTTTTTTGATTAAAATATCTTCATCGAAACAGATCAACAGTTCTACAATTCTGGCAAGGAAACGAATATCCGGCCGGATACGGAAATTTTTATCCTCAAGATTTTTCTCATTCCATTTCCTAGCTTCTTTTAGATTATTTTCTATTAGAAATGCAACAGAAAGATTGTAATAAAAAGTAAGTTTCCGGCTGTGGGTTAACAACTGTTCATACTTACTCCAACTGTTTTCAATCACCTTTCCTAACAAGGTAACTTCATGGTAGTTTTTAATAGCTAACAAATTGATCATTTTGTAATAATGCAGGTGATGGAGTTTTTTAGCTTCCATTCCCGGGTTATATGGTGTAACTTTCGATAGCTTTCCAATAATATTTTCCATCTCCTTATACCGACCTGCAAGCAACTGATTGTTTAAAATATTATTCAATAAATTTAGATAAGCATTCTGGCCAAGATAGGTATATTTTTCATCTTCATGAATGGTAAGCAACAACTCAAGATAGGCCAATGCACCATTATAATCCCTCAAGCCATTTCTATGATAAATTGTCATAATAGAACATAGCATTACACTTGATTCTAACGACAGGCCTTCGGATAATTTTATGATTTCTTTTTGGTCAATAGCAGAGGATTCAAAAACGCGCTCTCCTTCGAATAAGAAAGCCATCTTTTCGGGAATACTTTGGAAAATCGCTTTATGATTCGTATGCTTATTCCTTAAAGAGAGATAAACTTCTTCATAAATATTATACAAAGCAACTTCATCCCCCACCTTATCTAATGCAACAGATAATTTTTCACCTATACTTTGGTACTCACTTTCCTTCGCCCCGAACTCATACATGTAAAGCAGCACATTCAAACTAATTCTCAAATAAACCAAACAATCATATCCCTTT
>JAHDGC010000369.1 GCA_020627865.1 Saprospiraceae bacterium
GAAATTGCAATTCCGTATTTAGGGTAGGGGCGTAGTAAACATTATATTGTATAACATCATCCGTTTCTGCACAGGTTTCCACTGGGTTTGTCCAACTTAGGAAGTTTTCAAAAATATCTCCCGAAGAAACAACACCATCACAAATGTTGCTGACTTGCAGTTGTGGCGGACAAGGTGGCACCGTGTCCAATGGAACCCCACAATTAATCTGAGATTTATTAAACAATGGATCAAGAATGTGGGCAACATTATAAGAACCTTTGGATTCTATATAATAACAATATTCTGTTCCGTTGAGCAAGCCCGTGTCTTCATAAGAAACTTGGGTCGTGCTATCTTTTAGGAAGTACTCGCCCGTATTGTTGTTTCGTCTAAAAACATAGTACAAAGAATTGACCCAAGGGACATCCAAATCCCAAGACAAGATATTTTTATTATCGGTAGAGGCAACGGATAGATACATGCTAGAGGCTGCCTGCGTATAGTCGATAGGCTCCGGTTCATTGTTGCTATAAAAAGCAACTTGATAGGAGTAGGCATTATCAAGCGTGTTTAATCCGGTATCAAGAAAAGTCGTGTCATTGGCTTCCCAGAAGCTGTTGCTTGTCCAAGATGCGCCGGGAATAGCTTCAAATCCGGTGTTGACAATACCGGTTGCCCGTAGCAACTCGTATCGGTAAGGCGGCGGATTCATGATGGTGTCCAAATCTTCTGCGATGGGTTTGCTCCACTGGATAAAAATTTGTCCATTTTCGGTGTCTGTTTCCGTAACATCAACATTAGTAATCAAAGGAATATCTCTGCTCAGCTGGATGCAAAACTCTTCTGATGGCAAACTTTCAACAATATTGTAAGGTTGGTTAATGGCAGTTCTTTTCGCGAATTCTGCTAAAATTCTGTAGCAATACGTTTTACCCCTTTCCACCGTTTCATCCCTATAAAAATATCGGTTGTTTACAATTTGAATCGTCGTATCAAATTCTATCAACTCATATCCTTTACCATCCAGGCCGGGTGTACAGGTATCAATAGGGAAAGGGTTGGTTCCGTTTTTGCGCCAGACCGAAAAATCCCAGAAGTAATCCTCTTCGGCATCAATACAAGCATAAGGGTTCTCCCAGCTGAGGTCGAGATTCCCATTGTTGGACTCGATTTGTAAATCAAGGGGAGGTGGCCCGACGACTTTGATTCGAACCGTCTTGAGGGAAAACAATGGCGAATTACCAGTATAGTTATCAACGACCTTGAAGACGACGGAATAGTAAGAATCGGAAATATGCTCGCAGGTTGTTTGCCACCTGAAGACGCCCGTGACGGGATGCGGTTCAAAATTAGGAGGAGCAATAAACTGCGCGGGGCTATATTCTAGGATAAAAGGCCCGCCAAGTGCGGTGAGCTTGACTTGTTGAAGCGGCATCGAGTCCGGATCGGTGCCAATAACGTCAAATTCCAACAGCTCGCCCGCGACCACACAGATTTCATCTATAGTTTCTATTTCGGGAGGAAGGTTATCACAGTCTTCGATCAGGATTTGCATGTCCCGAATCAGGGTATCAATCGGAACCCCGTCCCTGAATTCGATGATATGCATGGCAATATTGTATTCCCCCGCCTGTTGCGGATTCATCCATATGAGATCTCCGGTAACTTCATTAAGGTCAAGGAGGTTATTGTCAGGCATGATCTGGTTGGGAAACTGATAATTCGGGACAGGACTATTCACATCCTGCAGCGGAACGATCAACTCATAGGCTAGGCTATCCCCATCGGGTTCATAGGCGTTGGGATTGTGGATGAAGGGCTGCCCAACACAGCCAATATCAATAGGGGGTTGTAGCAGTATAGGCGAATTGTTAATGCCATCGACCAAAGCATTGAAAAAAGTAACCGTAGTTTGTATGTGAAACTGTACATTATCCGATGCGGGAGCATTGACATTAAGGATGCCGGCATTCCGGTTAGGGTCGGTCATGGAAATGACAAAATGAGACTGGGAGCTGTAAGTGTGTTGCGCCCTATAGATATTTTTTTTCGTATCGTTTTCCAAGTCTTCTCCTTCACCATTAATCCGCGCGACCATTTCACAAGTGTTGTCTCCCCAGCAAAGTTGAAGACTGTCTCGGTCTGCCTGTATACTACTTTTTTTGGTGTAGGTGGTAATGGTGGCAATGATGGTAGCGTCACCAATTTGTTCGTAGGTAATTTCTCCTGCGCGATTATGCGTGGCAAATATCGTTTGTGTAAAAAGGAGGAAAAGGATTAGGGAAAAGCTAAAGGATAAAATTTTCATATTTCATGCATGATACTTTAAGGAAACAAGGAAAAATTAAAAAGACCAAAATTAAAAAGTACGTATTTGCTAATTAGTAGTCTATAACTTAGGTGGTCTAACTTATTTATATCGTTTCACTAAGAATGGTGTAAATATAGAACTTTTACTTAAAACGTAGTTTTTTAGGAAATAGTTTGTAAATAAAGCGTCTAAAAAGCCGTTCAAGCCGCATTCTGTCTTGTAAATGATACCCTCATATACGTGATTTTTGAGAAATAGTTTGCTTGACCAAGGATTGGTTTAATGGACAATTACTAGTCGTTTACTAGTTTTTCATACATTGGTTCGGCATATTAAGGGACGAATCACTACAAACACTTGGTAATCTAGGCGTTTACGGCTACCTTTGCAGCCAAAAATAAAAAAATGGTAAATATTGTAGCAATAGTGGGGCGCCCAAATGTTGGGAAATCAACACTTTACAATCGGTTGATTGGAGAGCGTCAGGCCATTATTGATGATATAAGCGGTGTCACACGGGATCGCAATTATGGGGTCTGTGAATGGAATGGTAAGAAATTTACGGTGGTGGATACTGGAGGTTTTGTCTCTAATTCTAAGGATGTTTTTGAAAAGGCCATCCGATCTCAAGTCCAAATTGCGATTGATGAGGCGGCGTTGATTATTTTTCTGGTTGATGTTTCTACGGGTATAACGGATTTGGATGAAGAAGTCGCCAGAATGTTGCGGAAAACGGATAAAAAGGTGCTGCTTGTAGTGAATAAGGTGGATAATCATCGTCGGTTGATGGAGGCCAATGAGTTTTGGAGCATGGGTTTTGAGCAAACCTTTTTCTTGTCTTCACTTACGGGAAGTGGTACTGGAGATTTGCTGGATGAAGTGACGGAGTTGTTGGAGGATAGCAAACCAATGGAGACGGAGTTGCCCAAATTTGCCATAGTCGGGCAACCGAATGTTGGGAAATCTTCCTTCGTGAACGCTTTATTGGGGGAAGATCGCAATATCGTTACGGACATTGCCGGAACGACCCGCGATTCCGTCCACAGTTTGTACAATAAATTTGAGAAGCAATTTTTCCTGATTGATACCGCCGGTATCCGTAAAAAGGCCAAAGTACACGAAAACCTGGAGTTTTATTCCGTAATGCGGGCCATCAAGGCCATCGAAGAGGCGGATGTTTGCTTTTTGTTGGTGGATGCACAAACGGGGATCGAAGCCCAAGACATGAGTATCTTCCGTGTGGCACAAAAACGGAATAAAGGCCTTGTGCTTTTGGTCAATAAGTGGGATTTGATGGAAAAGGAAACCAATACGGCGAGGGATTTTGAACGGGAAATGAAATCCAGAAT
This sequence comes from Saprospiraceae bacterium, assembly GCA_020627865.1. Lineage (GTDB taxonomy): Bacteria > Bacteroidota > Bacteroidia > Chitinophagales > Saprospiraceae > JAHDGC01. The sequence continues at coordinate 3,643 of JAHDGC010000369.1, forward strand.
TGCACCGTTCACGGATGTGCCGATTGTTTTTATGTCAGCATTAGAAAAACAGCGGATTGCCAAGGCCATTGATGTCGGTTTGGGAGTTTTTGAAAACAGGCAGAAGAAGATAAAGACTTCCGTTTTGAACGAGTTTATGCAAAACGTGATCGAGAAAAATCCCCCGCCAGCACATCGAGGGCACTACATCAAAATTAAGTATATCACGCAACTCCCGATTTATTATCCGGCCTTTGCTTTCTTTTGTAATTACCCAAAACACATCAAGGAAAGTTATCGCAATTTTCTGGAAAATCAACTGCGCAAGGAGTTTGACTTTACGGGCGTGCCGATTTCTGTGTTTTTTCGGAAGAAGTAATCATACGTTCTTCTCCGTCAATCCAACGAAACCTTGGTGTTATATTTGATATATTTAAATTTAAAGTGTATTTTGCCGCGTCAACTAATACTTTGGTTATATTTTGAAGTTTTTAGGCAATTTAAAGTTAATAAATGTTCATTCTGGCTAGATATTTTTTCATTAGGCAAGCCTGCCTACGTTCCTTGGAAGGCAGGGCAAAAAACGCAGACGATGCAGAGCATCGGCGAGGATTTTTAACGCAGTATAATGGAAAAAGATGACGACAAAATGAATAATTTATTATTTTAATTTGCCTTAATGTTTTATCCTAGATATTATGCCTTTCATAGAAACTAAAATTCCTGGAGTTGTCATCTTTGAACCCAAGGTCTGGGGAGATGACAGAGGATATTTTTACGAAGCTTACAATGCCAACACTTTCAAAGCAGGTGGGGTTGATTGTGACTTCGTACAAGATAACCAAGCCCGTTCTACCTTTGGGGTATTGCGCGGATTACATTATCAATTAGAACCTTATGCGCAGGCAAAACTGGTCCGCGTTATAGAAGGGGAGGTGCTGGATGTCGCAGTAGACATCCGGGAAGGTTCCCCAACTTACGGACAGCATGTCAGCGTTATATTGAGTGCTGAAAATAAGCGACAGTTTTTTGTACCGCGTGGTTTTGCACATGGCTACTTGGTCTTGAGCGAAACAGCAGAGTTTTTCTACAAGTGTGATAATTTCTATTCTAAAGAAAATGAGGGTGCTTTGCATTATGGCGATCCAGCATTGGGCATAGACTGGAAAATTGATCATTCAAAAATTGTGCTTTCAGATAAAGATAAGGTTAGCCCCAAACTGGGGGAACACCTGAGGTATTTTGTGTCCGAAGACAATACGGTAAAATAGCCTAAGGACGGAATACTTGCGTTCCCGACAACCATGTCGCATCATTTATAACAATAACAACACAAATCACATGAGTAGCATATTAGTCATAGGTGCCCGAGGGCAAGTTGGAAAAGAAATCCAACATCTCGCCAATAAATATCCCATTTTCTCTTTTGTATTTAAGGATAAAGAGGAGTTAGATATTACGGATAAAAAAGCCGTCATGGAAGACTTCGATAACAATGATTATGCTTATTGTATCAACTGTGCTGCCTATACCGCAGTGGATAAAGCAGAATCGGATGTGAAGATCGCAACAGCAGTGAATGTGGACGGGGCGAAGTTCTTGGCTATGGCATGTCGGAAGTCTGGAATTCCAATGATTCATTTCTCAACGGATTATGTCTACCACTCCAAGAATAATGCACCTTTTAAGGAAACGGACAAGACCAGCCCGAAAAGTGTGTATGCCAAAACAAAACTCAAGGGGGAAAAGGCCGCTCAAAAAGCCAATCCGGATACGATGATTATCCGTACCTCATGGGTGTATTCCAGCTTCGGCCATAATTTTGTGAAAACCATGCTTCGACTTGGGGAAGAACGCGATGCTTTAGGGATTGTCTTTGACCAAATCGGTAGCCCGACCTATGCTAGGGATTTGGCGGATGCTGTACTGTCTATTTTAAATAAGGTAGAGCGTGGCCAATTGGATGTCAATTTTTTAAGGGGCATTTACCATTATAGCAACGAAGGGGTTTGCAGTTGGTACGATTTTGCACAAGCCATTTTTGAAATGGAAGGCATCGAGTGCAATGTGAAACCCATCGAAAGTATCGAGTATCCGACACCAGCACCGAGACCACCTTTTAGTGTTTTGAATAAGAATAAATTCAAAAATGTTTTTGGGATGGAAATTTCCCACTGGCGGGATAGCTTGATTAAGTGCCTTCAGTCTATGACGGAGAAGGAGTTGAGTAATTAATCAAATTTACACAAACTCCGATATTAATCCACCGATAACCATACTGGTAATGAGCCAGAAGGAAAAATTATGGATAACATACCTAATTAACTCTACCTTGAAATTTACTTTTGCTTTTAAGGCTTCGAATACTTTCAATATTGTTCCTATTGTTACATTACTGTTCGCTACAACATATCCAAAGGATTGTTGTATGCGAACAAAAGTAACGGTCTTTGACCGGAAAATAGCTGGCCATAGGCCGTTTCCTGAATTCGTATACAAGCACAGCTTGTAACGAACACCCGTCGGTTAGTTTTAAGACTCGGAGCTATAGCTATTAACTGGAGCATTGAATGAGCTTAATTCTGAAAATTCAATAATCCTCAAAATTCAGCTTCAGACAATTAATAGAAATTCGTCCAAGATGCAAAACTTATCGGGCATGTTAGCGGCGAACAGCGAGTTCCATAGGAACGGCATGGCATTGCCAGTTATGCAAATGGCTGGAGCGCCAGAAGTGCAAAAATTATCAAAAAACATGTTATGGGCAACTACACCCTGTTATACAAAACATACTCTCCAATCATATCCCCATCCAACACCACATCCCTTTCATAGCCAAAACCCAACTTCTCCAACACCCGAATAGAACCCACATTCTCCGGAAAAACAAAAGCAACGAGTTTGGCCAGCCCCAGTTTATGAAAAGCAAGATCAATACTAGCCCGCCCAGATTCCGTCGCGATTCCTTTACCCCAATACGCCCGAAGGAACCGGTAGCCCAAATCCACTTCATCCAAATCCGACAGGTACTTCAGTCCCGTAAATCCGATAAACTTCCTTTCCGCCTTCCACTCGACAGCCAGTCTACCGAAGCCATATTTTTCATAATCGCCAAACACATTATCCACGATTCTCCTTTCCATCTCGGCCTTACTTCCAACCCCGCCATCTCCTGTATATTGGCTAACCAGCGGATCGAGGTTCATTTCATAGGATGGGACAATATCCTTTCGCTCAAACGGTCGGATAATGAGCCGCTCCGTTTCGAGGTATAAATCTGATTTTGGTATGTTGATCTTATCCAATGATGTTGCGATTTTAGATTTTGTTTGTTGAATGATTCCAAGTTATCAATTATACAACAATTGTAAATGTATAAAAATTTTTTTATAAAATTTAGGAAAAATAAGACTGATTTTATCTATTATTTTGTGACAAAAATAGAATTTATATTATTTTTTTGGACTTTAATATATATAATTATCATATGATTATGGTGTTTTTGTTGATTTGTAACAAATGCGAAATGTGACAAAATAGAAATTATGTATTTTGGAGAACTTCTTAATTATATTATCTTTGAACCATGAACATAATAATCCAAAATTTTTGTTTTTTATAATCCAATTTTTAGTTTTT
>JAHDGC010000370.1 GCA_020627865.1 Saprospiraceae bacterium
ACAACATATCCGCAGGATTGTTGTATGCCGATAAAAGTAACGGTCTTTGACCGGAAAATGTGATAGCGGCCACAGGCCGTTACTTAAATCCGTGTACAAGCACAGCTTGTAACGAACAGAGTATCATCTGTTTTTTAGTCATTGCAAAAATGCTTATTTATAAAATTAAAACTTAAAAAACCCTGACGATATTAAATCCAAAAAATACATCTCCGTCTCGCCAATTTCCTTCGGCATTACTGATAAAACCTGGTTCATTCGTCGATTGACCATTAGAAAATAACAATTGGAATACATGACCACCTGTTTCTATATCTATACCAATAGTTAACGGATCATTGTAGACCGATTCTTCTGCCCTATTAAAATTATAAATATAATCAAGATTGATAGACATCCGTTTGGTTATCTTAAATCTCCCTCCCAAGCCCATTGCAAATTGGTTATGTTGCTGAAAAGGTTCCAGCACCAGATTTTGGCGGACAAATGTTGGAGCAAGCTCAATAGAAAATTTAGTAGAAACCCTCCGCGCAATCAAAAGCTGATAAGCATAACTAAGTCGATCCGCATATTTCATGTTAGGATAACGCTCTTTACTCAGTTCTGTATTTAGGTTAATGGTCGCATAGCCTGACAAGTTGAGGGGAAACTTATTCGTTTGATCTGCTAACTTCATCTTTATAGAACCCGCATAAGTTTTTCGCAAAGACTCCCTACTTAAACCTATTTGCAGCCCTTCCATAAGTCCATATACCAACTGTATTTTGGTGTTGGCATTATCCAAACCGAAGAAGGTAGAAACCCCATCTTTCACACTACCAAACCGATGAGATACGTACATGTAAATCTCTCCTTTGGTGGCCACTTTGGTAGATTGCAGGTTCCCAATTTTCATGGCTTTAAAGGCAGGATAATTAAAAATTTCTGCTGCTGCATCGTCCTCCAATAAATCCAACAAGTCATCTTGTGCAATTAAAGCAGGCGCAAAAAATAACAATATTATTACAAATAATAAATACTTTAAACTATTCATCGATTCTTTTCTTTAAAATTTATTTTTCAGGAAAACCATCTGCTACCCATTTCGCAATGATCTGCCGTTGTTCTGCACTGAGCAACCCACTTGGTGGCATCGGATTCGCCTGATCGTTAATTCGCTCAACGAGGTTTCCGCTTTCTGTATAAAAACGGGTATCGTCATAAGTCGTTAAAGTAAAGCCGCCACTTGGAGCAGAACCGCCATGACAAGTTATACAGTTGTTAAACATGATGTTTTGCACATCCGGATCATATTTGATAACCCGATCAATCGTGGTAGTAGGTGAACCTTCATCAATAATAGCTTTGGTACACCCCAGATAAGTGCTTATAAAAAGTAACAATCCTATAAAAAATTTCAATTTATACATCATGGTTAATTTTCAATGGTAATGTTATTGATTGTAATTTCATGCTGCCCTTCTGCAGTAATGGTAATAGCTTGTAAAGCATGCGTATAATCACCCACTCCCAAAACGCCATCTCCGTTTACATCGGCTGTAATATTTATATAGTATTCACCGGGATGCAAGTAGGTAATCAAAAATTGATCTTGTCCACCCGTTAATTCTGAAAAAAGTAAAACGGTATTAAAGGATTCGAGGTTCGTAAAGTAACCATCACTATCCGTAAGCGGGTCTTTAGACAAGTTTACCCAAAGGAGTTTATCCTCAATCGTCGGGTTCTGTTCTATATTAATTTGCAAGTATCCCAAGTAAGGATGTTGATCAATAACATAAGGATCGCCAGATTCTACCGCAAGGGTAAAAACATCTTTTGCAGCCGTTTCATCATAGGCTAAAAATGTGGCAGATTTCGCCCCAGGTTCTGCATAAAGATATGTTTGATCAAAGCCTTGAGAAAAATCCCATGCAGGTTCATTTTTAGGAAAATCAACACTCGCAGCCGCGGCCTGCGCTAATTCCAAATGTTCTTTTCTTGCTTTAAAAGTCATGTGCCTTGTAGGTGGAAATCGTTCTCCAAGTTTGCTGGTATAAGCATTAAAATAAAGACTATCGGCAACAAATCGCAATTCCATCCACATGGTATTGGTGCCCCCTTCTGCATCTATTAATCTATAAAAATCACCATCGGCAGCATTGCTAACACTATCCAAAACAAAATAACTAGTTCTATAAATACCGTTTAGCAAACCACCGTTGCGTGCCATTATTGTCCGAGTATCTTTGAAGTCTGTTACAAAGAATGAAGTCAGGAGATTCCCCATTGTCCCTCCTTCAAATATACCATGTATCTGGGAAGGAGAAATTGCCCTGTAATCAAAAGCAAACCAATCAAAATCATCAGCAATGACTCGATTTACACCTACCCAATGGCCTTGCATTTTCTCCAGAAATTCAAACCCCTTTTCATTGATATTAACAGGGATGACTTCTCCGGAAGTTGTAACCGGATTTGTTGTAGTGTTTACTTCGGCAATATTTCTGATTTCTTTTTCACAAGCCGTAAAAAAGATCAACATTGCAAACAAACCCATTAATTTTATCACTTTATTCATGTGCATTATTTTTTATTTTGGGTCTTTGACAATTTTTGCACTTCTTACGTTCCAGAGATTTTATCTCTGCCTGCCTGACAAGTTCACGCAGACAGGGCAATGACATGCCGTTCCTATGGAACTCGCATCTAAATACATTTTGAGAATTTATTTTTTTGCAAAAATTGTCAAACAACCTTTATTTTTTATTTCTTGTCCAGATCTCAACAAGCGGTTTTTCCATAATGTAACTTGTCATCTCTAAAGTATCTCTCCCTCTTTTTTTGATTTCAACACTTTTCGGTGCTTCCATTTTAGTTGTTGCCCCTGTTATCCCATCCACATATTGATCTTTATCTTTTTTCAATCCGGTAAAAGCATATCGTCTTTTTAAACCATCATATTTATATTTTGTAGTTCCATCATTATAATAAAGAACCACCCCACTCAAGGCATCATTTTCTTCAACAATTTGATAAACGGCTTGATAAAATCTACTGTTGACTTTCCATTCTCCAATAATACTATCTTGCCGTGAGCTACAGGAAAACATAAAAATTGACAATAATACCACAACCATTCGAAACATCATAAATATTAATAATAAAATTATATAATTTTTACCAACAACTTAATGATACTGTCATTCTGGAAAGAATAGCGTTGCAAAAGAATAAACACCCATTGCTATCCAGCTAATAATAATGAACCAATATAAAAACGGATTTTTACTTTTCTCTACAGGTTCCATAAAGTAGGTGATACCAGAAAAAATATCCGGAATAACCCAAGCAAGAAATAAAATCCCCCATATCCATTGCCAGTTAAACCACATGGCCATATAGATCAGGATAAGCCCAAGGATACTGCGCCATTTAAAAGCATTAGCGTTTGCCATACGTGTGGTTTTATGAATAAAGAACAAAAATAACAAAGTATATTATCAAAATATTTGATATAAATCAAAATATTTTTTCTTCGTATAATTTACGCTACTTTCTCAAAAAAATACCCTTTCACAAGTACTACTGTGAAAGGGCATGTAACATTTAAAAATATTTACAATTAACTAAAGCTACTCCTCTTTTAATCCAAGACAACTAATGATTTAGCCAACAAAATATCCTCTCCAGTCAATCGAATCATATAAGTTCCTGCTGGCAATTCTTCCGTGTTGAATTCGATTTTATGGTTGCCTGCCTTATAAACAGCATTCCTAGCAACAGTTTTCACCAACATTCCTTTTACATCAAAAAGCTCAATACTGACTTCTTGCTTTTGGTGCAAATAACAGTTCATCGTCACCATTCCATTTGTAGGATTTGGAAAAGGTGGGTAAAGCTTATCTTTGGTATCGTTATTTATTTCCGTAACCTTTGTCGGAATTTCTCCAACAACGATATCTTCATCACCTGCCTGATAGGGAACATAGCTCATAGCAACCAGATACATTTCATCTGTAGTGCCCTCTCCCCAAGTCATTGTTTGCGGTGGATTATTGGGATTATAAGGGTTGTTTAATGTATTGTCATAAGTCGCATTGACATGAACAATGGAGCCCGCCGGAATTTTCTTCATCCGGTCAAAAGTATAAGAGCCTTGCCAGTTAAAATCCCATTCTTCAATTTGGATAATATTTATGGTATCACCAGAAGAGGTCACGGCAAAAATCTCCCAATCTTTACCCAGATAATGACAATGCGGATAAACAGAAGTAAGGCTGATGTCTTCCGATATAGTTTTCGTTCCGTGAAAAGATTTCACTTCATTCGGAGGAATAACAAACGAAGAAAATCCATCGTCTAGGTCCAAAGGCGTTACGGGCAATCCCTGCACTTCCCTGACAATAGGGTCATTCACATCTTTGTAAAAAATATTCACCAAAGACCGATCTGTTTCATCACTGGCAAGCGGGGCATAATGAATCTGGATCAACAAATCTGCCCCTGCGGGCAATGTTCTTCCAATCCCGTCGGGAAAACGAATGCTTTGAATGCCCGGTGTATACCCTACAAGATTACCTTCTATGGGAACACCAAAACCTCCGAAAACAGGATAACCATATCCTGGGTTTTGTGCATCCATTGCAGCAGCTTGTCCATTTGTTTCATAGGCAATCAAAGCATGATGAACCGCCCTTGCATTTCCGGGACGAAATTCAACCGCTGCAATTTCCTTATCCTCTGTTAAGCCTGTCGGCAAAACAAAAACCCTATGCTCATCCTGATTGTTTCCCACTACAAAATAATCTTCTGCCATTTCGATAACTAGATCAGGTGTTCCCAATTGAGAGCCTGAAGGAAAATCGGGCAAGGGTGGCTCTAGGGCAGGATCACCCTGCGGCACTCCTGCTGCTACCCAATCTGCAATGAGTGAAATTTCTTCATCTGTCAGACCGCGTTCCCCGACAAAATGGCTATAATCCAAATTCGGTTTCCAGGGTGGCATATACTTGATTTCCGTCACATATTGAATCATGTCACTCCAACCAGCTACTTCATCATAATTCGTAAATGCCATCGGAGCAATTTCTCCCAGTCGGTGACAGCTTGTACAGTTATCATAAATAATAGGGGCAATATGTTCGCTGAAGGTAACTTGCCCTGTAACAATATAAACCCAAAATATTCCTAAAAGTAATAAGGGGATTTTTCTTTTCATGATTGATGTTTTTTTTAAATTGATAGATTCTCCTATATAAAGCGGCTAAAAACTTGTTGTTTCTTTCTTAATGGCCTTAATTTCTCAATGGTTAGCACTATTACATGTTTAATATTTTTTACAAAATCATTGTTTAATACGCCCTTTGGTATATTATATGTTTAATCCTTGTTTGTAGTTTCACTGTTTAGTAGATCTTTTGGTATAGATTCTCTCACATTAATAAAGCAGCCAATAGCCTTCGTTTCCGAAACTGCGATTGAATTGTTATGAACAATAGCTTCCAGTACGTCTTTCAGCTCCGAGGTATGCGTGACTCTTTTCCTTTTCCCTACCCTTACGTAAGCATCGTCAATCCGTCCTTTGTACAAAATCTTGTCATTGGATTCATTATACACCACGACTTCGGGGGTTATGGTTGCTCCAAATCTTTCTGTTTCAACTTTTAAATAATCGGTCTTCAATTCAAATGGAATTTTATATTTTTCTTTGAAGGCTTCGATTTTTTCAGGTTTAGAAGAATAGTTGGGGAACAGCCCGATAAACTGAATTTTTTCACTTGCGTATTCTGTATGCAATTCCAGAAGTGGCAAGGTATAGTATTGGCTGATAATACAGGATTCATGTAAAAAAATATAAACGGTTATGCTATCTTGGGGTTCGGGTATTTCTTTAGCAATAGTATTGTTGGTTGTAAAAGAAAAAAAGAATGCGAATAATATGCTTATTGTCATAATTCTAAATCAGTTTTTTTTAATAAAAAATGTTTGCGCTCAATTTTTTAAAGACTTCAACTTCAAGTGTATTTGTTTATTATTTTCAAAAATAGCAGATACAAAACCACCCATCTAGAAGGTCTTGCATCTGCATGCAAAAATATTGTTGGAGGTTATCGGTTGTTTTTACGCCTCTCCCTCATCTTCTTTTCCATTTCTTTTTGCTTCTTCAAATACACATTATATTGTTCTTTGGATAACAATTTTTTCATTTCTGCATTTTTGGATGCCCGAATAGATTTCACCTTTCTGTATTTACTCATTCGACTCCCCCCGTCATTCTTTACTCCTTTCATCTGTTTGGCATACTTCCGGGTAATGGCTTCAAATTCTGATTGTTGTGTTTCTGAAAGATTTAGTGCTAAAGCATATTCTTCTAGGTTTTGTTTCAATTCTTCTTTTTGCGCATCGCTTAAGTTAGTGCCCCTGTTTTGTGCTGAGGACACATTTACACTAAGGAGAAATAATGCAAAAAGCAAGGACAAGACTTTTAATAATTTCATGTTTTGGTATTTTAAATAAAAAATAATTTTAGATATTTAGTTCTTTTCAATTTCATTACTTATATTCTTTTCCCGTTTCCAATTTCCTTCCAGATATTGCAATAGTGGTGAAAAGTTTAGTTTAATAGGATTGTGGCTAAAAAAACCAGTCGTTACACCATATTTTACCTTTTCCGTTTCGGGTTCATAAGTCCCGAAAAGGCGATCATATATGATGAGCATTCCGCCAAAATTTTTATCAATATATTTTTTATTAGACCCATGATGTACCCTATGTGCCGAGGGGGTATTCAACAACCAACCTTCAAAAAATCCTAGACGACCAACGGCTTCTGTATGCAGAAAAAATTGGTAGAATAAACCTAATGCCAAACTCCCAACCAAAATTTCAGGGGAACACCCAATTAATACAAAAGGTATAAAAAAGACCGCGCTGACAAACTTACCCAACCAATTCAACCGAACTGCGGTTGTCAAATTCATCCACGGACTAGAATGGTGGGTGTGGTGCAATGTCCACAAGACAGGAATTTCATGACTCAAACGATGATACCAGTAGTAGGCAAATTCTGCTATAAAAAAGGTAAGTATAATGGTGTAAACATTAGCGGGTATATCAAAAATTTGAAAAGGTTCTACGGCACTAAAAACCAGAAATTTCCATCCAAGAGCAAGTGGCTTCAATAAATTATTGCCGATCAAAATTCCAAAGTTTCCCAAGGTTTCTTTAAGGTTATACAACCCTTTCTTTTTATGATAAGACCAAGCCATTTCTACAA
>JAHDGC010000371.1 GCA_020627865.1 Saprospiraceae bacterium
CAATATGCTTTCGCTAAACTACAAGCACAATCCACCACATCAGATACCCAACTTTCTAACGACCATTGTTCAACAATTTTTCGGGTTGAAAAACGACTTGCAAAATTTGTAGCCCTGTCATGAAAAAGTATTTTCAAGGCTTCGCTTATTTCCGTCGGATTATCCACCAATTTTATTTTATCTGGTGCTACTTTCTGAAAATAAGGCGCCCAACCTACCTTTGTAGAAACAACGGGGATGCCCGTTGCTAATGCCTCAAATAACGTTAGTGGCCCAGCTTCTGTAATCCCAGTAATTACCAAACAACTCATCTTTTTATACACATCTGGATAAGTAGCAATAGGATAGGCAGAACGGGGAAAAGCCTTACACGAGATTCCCGCATGCTGCAAGAATCCTGCTGGTGCTTCGATGTTCATTCCTAACAAAATAATTTCAAAATCAGATTTTTTAATATCCAAATACTCAACAGCTTCTATAAACCATGCTATTCGCTTTCTCCAATAATTTCGACCAACCCAAGCAATTGTAAATTTAGCGGGCGGCACTGTTGCAGGCTGAAAAGCAGACAAAGCGCCCAATGGACGTTCCAGCATTTTCATTCCAGCAACATCAATCCCCGCGCGTTCAAGAATTTCTCGCTGCAAGGGATGACAAAACACCAAACATCCTGCATTTCTAATCTCAAATCTTCGTCCTCCTGCGAGATAAACATTATCATGTTCATACAAATCATGGACACAAACGACCGTTTTTTTTGGTACAGGAGAGCGACCGATTTCATGGGTACGAATAGCAATGTAAGCATCTGCATCCGAGATGGGGAAATTTGACGAGACAATGCGTACATCTTGTTTTTCACAGTGAATGATTTTTAAGTATTATGATCCTACGATACGGATGTCAATTAATTTTTTTAGCGATTTCGCACATTGCATATAGGCTTCTATATCTCTTCCATGTGGAATAGTAACACTACCTTTTGGATCAAGATGTTCTATTTTAGTCGTGGCCTCAGGGAATTTTTTAACAATAATTTTACGATGTTCTTCAGACATACAAAAAATATTTGTTGCCGCTGCGACGAGTTCTTCAGTAAGGTTATTTGCTTTGTGCTCTAGTGGTTTGATGCCTATTTTTTCAAGTACTGTTTTATTAGCATTCCCCGACATAGGGGCACCGACATTTGCATCAATTCCAGCACTGCTTACCTTAATATAATCTTCATTCCATCTTTTCCCTTGCTGTAATAAAGTCGTTTTCAATTGTGCGGTACAAATAGCCTGAGCCATTGGAGATCGGCTAGTATTACCTGGACATACGAACAAATAGTGAATGACTTTTTTTCTATTCTCTGCCCCTTTCCCAAAGCCTAAAAGTGGGGAAAAGGATTGAAGTCTTTCTTCAAAAAATGGGACACTCAAAAATAAGATGGCCGTGATCAAAATCGCAGAACTTATCAATTGGGTTGAACCGACAAAAGTTCCTTCATAAAAAACGGAGAGTAGAAAAGCGGCCACGACACCAGCTAGTAAGCTACTACAACGGTTCACAGGAATACAAAAAGTATTTTCCCTATGATCCAGATAAATTCTAGAGCCAAAAATATAAAGACAGGCGTAGAGTGCTCCGATAAATAATGCAGGAACAGCCATTGCTCCAAAAATAAATTCCGTGAATCCAATTTGCAAATCCGTCGCAATACTACCGAAACCTAAAAGTGCTAAAATTAGCGGAAAGGCAACAATACAAACCGCAGCTACTAACATTTCTTCTACAAAAAACCGATAATTCAATGTAAGTCATAAATTGCAATTTTTCGAGCAATCATTTGGTTTGGTTTTACTTACATAATTAAGTCAGTTTTTTGTACCGTTGGGGTTTATTTTTTTAATTGCATCTGGGTTAAAAAAGGATTTATCGTGCGCAATGGAAAGCACTGCACGGCCTACCATTGCCAGTACCTGATCGTCATTATCATGGCGAACATAAAAAGAAAGATCCCTGTAGATTCTCTCTAGTGGAGAAGGCTGTATCATGGCCCTAGCACCGCACGCATGGATGGCATGGCTTACCGTTTCCATCGTCAGTTGTTCTATGAGGTACCTTGCACTATTGCCCGCTTGCTTTGCGGCTTCCACCTGACCAGTTTCCCAAAGCGTAGCTACTTTTCGCAACCAAAGATTGGCCGTCTCAACATTAATATGCATTTTGGCTACACGTTGTTGGATATAAGGATCGTTTTCCTTACCTTGTTTTTTTATATAATGCAAGGTGTGTTCTAATGCTGCTTCTGCACCGCCTAAAAAAGTAGCTGTGTAATGCGGCGTAAAACGAGTTTGCCATTCTCCACTCAAATATGCTCCGGGACTACCGATCACATTCTCTTCTGGCAAAAATACATCCTCAAAATTTACTTTGTAACTGACCGATGATTTCATCCCAATCGGTTTCCACCAAGCGTCATCAAAACTGATTCCGGGATCGGAAAGCTTGCAAGCAATCATCAATACGGTAGCGGATGCCGAACCGGAATGCCTTGCCCCTCCACTACCTTCCGTATTTACCAAAAGGATCGCCCACTGTATCCCTGGCGCACCAGAGCAAAACACTTTGCTTCCATTCAAGCGATAGCCGCCTTCGACTTTCGTTAACCTCGTTCCAAATTTTTGGTTTTCATGGGGTGCTACCGCCAGTGGTTCCCCACTCCATGCCGACCAGAGTTCTCCATTTTTCACCACGCCTTTAAACCATTTTTTTTTCTGTTTTTCATTGGCCAGATGTTTTATCAACAACAAGGCATTTCCATGCCCTTCCCAGCATCTGGCTAAACCCATGTTGGCTTTTGCAATGGCCTTGGTCATCATCCAAAAGCTGTGTACATCCCCGCTATGATGTCCTAATCCCAAACCTCCATAATCAGCAGGAATTAATGGGCCGAGCAACCCAGCAGCAAATAGTTCTTCAATATCTTGTTTTGGGAAAGCAGCAGTTTCGTCATACCTTGCTGCTCTTGGTGCAAAGCTTTCTTTGGCTAGTATTTGGAGTTTCCTGAGGGCATCGATTCCCTTTGACATAGATGTAGAATTTATAAAATATGATAATTTGATAATTTTTGTTCTTCTTATATTCCAGACATTTCATGACTGGCAATGGCATGCCGTTCCTACGGAACTCATACTCGAAGAACACATAGAGAAACTTTAAAATTTATTTTTTTACAAAAATTATCAAAATTCTTAAAATATCATCCGAGATTTATTCTCTAAAGTAAAACTCTCTCGCGAAAACATCTTCCCGATTACTTCCATCGGTAAAGTAAATAAATGCGGCGATCACCAGCAGTCCTTTATTGTCATTTACGGCCAATGTTGCCTCAAAAGCATCATTTTTAAATTGCGCTTTAAAAGCCGCTGCCTCCGTACCGCCAGGTCTCAAGGATAAAGGAATGGCGGTTGTTACGCCCCAGTCTCCGGGAATCCGTCCTCCCTCGACACCAAATATCTGCACCTGCATTTTACGGTCTCCGTCTGGTTTAATAATCATCTTTGCTATGGCGTCAGAATTGTCATAAGCATTTAACCATGTTCCTAAAAATTTGGTGTAATCCATTTTCTTCTCGGTCGTATTATTTTGTGTATCCATGATTATTTCTTAGCACTAATTTTATGATAAAATTCACGGGTAAAATAATTTGCCCGACCACTATCATCCTTAAACGTATTGTAAATCTGCAAGACCAGAATACCATATTTTATATTTCCGCAAATTGCCGTTTTTTTAAACCCAAAATCATAGTTTGCACAAAGACCTGTAACAATATTGGAATCTACGGCATTCGAAAATAGATAACAATTGGTAGCCCCCCAATCGGTAAGTTCTGGTTTCGTTGCACCAAAGGCCCTAATCATTAATTGATTATCTACAACCTCAAACTCTGCTAATAAGACGTTCTTGGTTTTTGTATCTGTATTTTCCCAAACACCCAACAAGGGAACTACATCAAAATCTAACTGCTGATCAAGCTCAACAAGTCGATCACCTTCATTAAAGTACTGCATCTGTTGTATTTTCATTAAAGATATTCTCATGTAAAAACAGGCTTTCTTTATCCACGCCTGCCATTTCCAATGCCAATTGCTCCGGCATATCTCTCCCCGTCAATAACTTAAACTGTTGCATCACCTGATACCATAAAATTTTACGCCCACTGATCACCTTTCGTCCTAAGTCCAAAGATTTACACACTAGTGTCGTCATGCTTTTTGCATAAGTTAAATCCACGATAATGGCTTCCGGCTTTGTCCCTCCTGGATCAAATGGCAATTCATTTTTATTTTTCCCTAGCGGCGTCGCATTGATAATCAAATCAAAACCCTCTGGCTTAAAATCAGCTAAAAGCACATAGGGTAAATTTAGCAACATCCCTGCTTTTTCAGCCCTATCTTCGGAGCGATTTACTAACAATACATTCGCCAATTTAGCTTTTAATCCAGCAGCCATTACCCGACCAGCTCCACCACATCCAATTATAGCAACATTCAGATTTCGCATACTAACATTGAGTTCTGCCAACGCCATTTCTAATCCATAAAAATCAGTAGTATCCGCAATCCATTTGCCAGCTTTTTTCTTCAATACATTTCCGGCCATAGCTTGCTGGATGATTGGCGTATCTACTTTCTCACTGAAAGGAATTACAAAGGATTTAAATGGCGAAACCACAGTAAATCCTCCCCACTCGAAACCCATTTTTTTAAAAAGCGGGCTACAAACAACGCACTCCCAAAATGCTTCGAAATCAACAATATGAAAAGGTAAATAGAGTGCAGTCATACCCAAATCCCTATAAGCCCCATTGTGCATTGCAGGAGATTTGGAACGACCTACCGGATTCCCCGCAATACCGTATATTGTTTTAAAAGGATACAATTTAGGAAAATCGTAATGCCCTATCAATTGTTCACAAGGAAAAACAGCAGGTATTTTTTCTGTCTCGACCACATGACCAAAGATCATCGGAGTCCCCAAATAAGGAGCTACGATTTGTGTCCATTGTCCAATCGCACCAGCAGCATAACAAAGTATATCCTTCCTCCTGATATCCGAAAGAAATTGCAATGGGATTAAAGTTTCCGCATGGCTACCAGCTTCAACAACGAGCCTATACATCCTTGCTTTTGTTTTGCTAAAGCTTTTAAAACGATGCGAGAGTTCCTTCGATGTAGCCATTTTCCCCTGCCATGAAATCACCCGTTTCTCAGGAGGAATAAAATCTAGAATTTCTGGCAGCAAATCGCGTTCTCCTTCCAATTCTATCCAGTCACAATAGGATGCGGCTTGTATTAAACACTGCTTTCTATCTTCCAAGGTTCCCGTAAAATAACCACCTTCACTTTTGCTTTTTAAAACAAATAAAAATGGTGCGTTACAACAAGTTCTCAAACGAAAATAGTCTATTTTATCTTCCAAGAGATCCGCTCGCAATTCGAGGCAAGTTAATTTATGGTCAATAGCCTTTAACTTTGAAAAAGTTTCATTAGACAAGGTTGACAGTATTGCCCCTAGGCCACATGATTGTATGTTTGCACTTGCTCTTTCCATTTCAAAAATTACTTTCCAGTATCAGGTTTTTATTTTTGAGATCAACACTAACGACGTAAATTTCTGCTGAACCGATTCTATCATTCAGGCCAAAAGTAATTGGTGGTATTAAACCCGTTTCATAGACATACATTTCCTCCAGTTTCTGTACAAGTTTATGTTTACTCAATTTCCTACCACAATTCCTGACCGCTTCTACATAAATCATGGCTGCTCCTAAAACAAGTAGTTGTTTGAACTGATATTTGTTAGGCAAATTATACTTTTCTTTTAAATTTACATAAAAATCGAAACCTTTTTTTGTAAAATCATCCAACCAATTTGGGAAAGCCAAGAATACCCTTTGGTGAAAATTTTCCGGAATATCAAAAGGTACCAAACCATTAAATGTTCCCGACGATAAATAATAAGGATACCATCCCAATTCATCTGCAATATTCAAAAATTTATTTTCCGTATGTCAAAATCTCCCAAGTAATGTTCGATGGGGTAACGCCCCCTTCTGCCCTTCCGGTTCCGTCTGCTCCGTGGCAGCTTGCACAAGGCAACACGGGTGCCGGAACTTTCACACCAGACATCATGGCAAATATATCTGTACCTGACGGACTTGTTCCAGTCGTATAAATTTGTTTCCCTATGGCAATGAGATCGTCGCAAGGTTTCAGGTAGAAACTTTGTCCGATTAGGAAGCAAACTGCCAGTAGAGAAATCTGCATGGGAATCTGCCAGCATCTCCCCCTAATCTCTAAAGGGGAATCCTCCCGCAGTTTTCTAATTGAAAAAAAATTATTCCACATCATTTACAACACTTTTGATAATTGTTACCAACTCTTATAACGAGTAGCTGGGTAGATTTGGCTAACGGAAGTTTGGGTTAAGGGATTTGTATACTTATCGGGTAAAGGTTCATAGGGATCAAATGATTTTGACTTATCGAACGGCGTCAACAGATTTGTAAAATTGATGATGAGGTTGTCCCCTTCATTTGCACGAAGCACCATAGGGCGGGGCCTTTTATCAGAGCGAAGTTTTACATTTCCGGGAACAATTCCTTTTTGGATATCTATTGGAACGATGTCTCTTTTTAAAGCGAAGATCATTCCAGTAGGTTGTGCTGCACCTATACGGTTATACATCCAAGGTTGGTCTAGGGCAACAACATCCGCGATGACCGTATTTTGGCTTGACAAAGTTGCGGATATTGTTAGGCAGCCAACTGCCAAAATTAAAGTTAGAAAATAATATTGTTTTGAAGGATTCAACATGGCTTAGAGGGTTTGGAGTAAATAGTGTATAATGATGGAACACAAAGTGAAATTTTGGTGGAACTTATTTTTACGCTTTCACTAAAGGGTTGCTTCGCGCAATTTCTCTTTGTCTTAAAATATACATGAGACACCCATTTCGTTATACACTAATAAAATATGGATTATTATAAAGCACAAAAATTATACACAAACAAAATGTTATATACAAGCATAAACGTGCAGGCTCACATCGTGCAAGGGAATTACTTATGCAATTATACTGCTATGAAAAGGGCATAAATATCCTAGCCCACGTTATGTGTGCAATGTTCTGCATACTAAAAATTAGAATGAAAATACAAACCTTAGATGTTGAAGTTCGAGATAGCCAATAGTAATTAC
>JAHDGC010000372.1 GCA_020627865.1 Saprospiraceae bacterium
GCCTCGTGCTAACCATTAAGAAAGAATCAACAATTTGTTTCCTTAATTTTCTTAAATTCTTAATGGTTAACAGTGACTACCTTCCGCCTTCCTCAAACTCATCCCCAAAACCTTCTTCCTCTTCTTCTCCCGAACCTTCAGCCGGTGCAGGTGGTGGCGTTTGCTCCACAGGAACACTTGGCTGTTGATCCGTTGCTGGCAAAGTCGATTGTCCATTTGCAGAATTATCTTGAGGCGCTTCAATGTTCAAATCATTTTGCGGTTTCGGCTTCTTCCCCCCACAAGTCTCTGGTTTATGCTGTGTCAGGTAAAGCGTAATCTGCTCCCCGATGCGCATCGTTTGTCCCCACTTGTATTCCGGCACTTGCCGCCATACGTATGCACGCGATTCATTCGTCACGGTAGCATCTGGGACGACGGATCCAATATTGAGATTATAATTACTGATGATAAATTCGGCTTCCCGAAATTGCTCACAAATCAGCTTAGGAATCGAGACGTTACTCGCCCCCCTCTCTGACACCACAAAGTAAACGGTACTCCCCATTGGTGCCCTGAACTTATCCCGTAATTTATCCGTAATCGTATCCCCTTCGGCAATCACATGCAAAATCGTATTGGCCGAAAGCTTATTGTTAAATTCTCGGCCTATAATTTTAGACCGGATGCCTAATTCTTTCAGTTTCCTAGAATATTGGCTGTAATCATCGTTCCCCCCAGAAAGCGAGGGCAAGGTTTTCAGGTCGGCATTCCACTTGGTAATCCGTAGATAAATGGTGCGGTTTTCTTTAACCCTAGACATGGCCTTGGGGTTTTGTTCCAATACCGTATGCGGTGCTTTGCCAACAATAAAAACAGAGTCGCTGATGGCAATATTAAAGCCCTTGTCTTCTGCCTCCGCAATAGCATCTTCTAACTCCATGCCTACGTAATCCTTTACTTGAAAGGTTTCTCCATGATTGGTGTAGAAACGCATCCATATCGTACTGAGGAATAGGATCGCACCAATCAACAATGCGATGCCTAATGCATTTTTGAGGAATGTTCCGCTCGTGAGGAACCAACCAATTTCTCTAAAAATATTTCTTACTTTGCTTGCCATTTTATATGGGTCAATAATTAAATAATAATTAACGGGATGGTGCGCTGCACCTATTGAATTAAATGGGTAATTATTAATCTTTCTACAAATGGTATCGCTCCTCTGGAGCTACAACAAGGAACATAGTTTCGGCTCCATTTGTAGAAAAAAGAAAAGATAAATAATTTATAAGGTACAGCGTACCGACACCATTTGTTATTTCCCATCTTCTAAGAAAAGAAAGTATTCTGGCTTATCATCAAGATTTATCAACAATAATTCGTTTCTGCTCTCCAAATCCAAACTCCAAAATTTTATCAATAAACTCAAACGGCTTGTAACCATTAATCGCGCATTGATGAAAAATACAAGTTGCCGGAGTCATCCCCGGAAGCGAATTAATTTCTACAATAATCGTCTCCGCCCTGTTGTCCTCAAAAATTCTGACAAAAGCATCAATCCGCGCATAACCCTTTACCTTTAGAATTCGGGCAGCCCTTTCCAAATCGGCTTTCACTTGGGCTGCAATATACGCATAATCGGTGGTATTATCCGCAAATCTGGCCGGGGTAATATTTTGGCCTTCTCCGGCAAGGAATTTTTCTTCCAAGGATAAAACTTCCCCTCCGGCTAATGCTTCCGACGGTTCAAAGAGTTCATATTCCAGCTTGCCATCTCGCATATGTGTCAGCAAGCCCCCCGTAATTTCTAGGAAATGTTTTGCTCCTTCCGGCTGGATTAAGGTTTCGATCAAGGCCGTATCTTTCTGCGGGAATTCCTCTTTTGGGCGTAAGCCAAGTTTTGTTTCCAATGCCGCATCCATCACAACTTCCTCCCGGAAAATAGCCTCAAAATAAGCAGCCAGTTGCTCCCTTGAGCGAATCATCAACACCGCAGAGCTACAACCATCATCAACAGGTTTGGCAATAAACGGATAGCTAAAACGGTCTTCAACTTCCGCTATGGTTTTCGCTTTATCGTTACCGAAATTTGCTTTTGTTACCAACAATTGATCCGTCACCGTAAAACCATGTTGCTTCAAGGTTTGCAAGGTTTCATATTTATCAATGGTAATGCTGCTCGAATCATGGTGCGAACCATTGTAAGGCATGTTCAAAGCATCCAACTTTTGCTGTACCGTTCCATCTTCTCCCGGTCTTCCGTGCAAGGCAATAAATACCCCATCGAATAAGTTGGCTAAACTTTGGTAATCCAATTTTCGGGGTGCAAATACGACATCACCCGAGGCATATTTTCTGGTAATGTTTTCACACAACAATTTAATGTCCTCAATGGCCGGATGCTCCTTATAGGTATAAATTTTATCCCGAATATCGTCGGCATTATCCTTCAATAAAAGATTCATCGGCAACTGATACAGTTCATGCTCATTTTGATTACCCGTAAGGAAAACCGGAAAGGCATCGTACTTCTCGGAGCTGGCCAATTTTTCAAAAACATTCCGGCCACTTTCCACAGAAATATGTCTTTCAAAAGAATAGCCACCCAGTAAAACGGCAATCTTCTTTTTTTGTTGCTGGCCTTGGTGTAGGTTCAAAATCGCTTCATCCAATTGTTGCATCATGGATTCGTAATGCGGCAGTTTATCCATCGAACTGGCAATCCGTTCCTGTATAGAACTCCGGATAATGAAGCTCAAAAACTGGGAAGGATTGAGGCCGATTTCTGCAGCCTGATGGAAGAAAAAAGAAGAAGGCAACATCCCCGAAGTAGTATTCGGATCATTCAAGAATATTTTTCCATCTTCTTGAATGAAACCATCTATTCTGGCATAACAATTAAATTCCAAAAACTCAAAAAGGCGTTCGCACTCTTTCCGGATGGCATTAATTTTATCATTAGGAAGATGAATCGGCGTCAACTTCCTAGAAAGCCCTGGCATATATTTAGAACGATAATCAAAAACCTCCTCGCCCTTGACAATCTCCGTCGGTGGCAAGGCAATCACCTTGCCTTCCTCATCCCGAAGTACGATACAAGAAAATTCCTTACCATGAATGAAAGCCTCGGCCACTACTTTTTGCTCGCTGAAATGACTTTCCAACATGGCGCTTTCATGGCTTTTCACTTCAAAGTAATCATCCAAAAAAGTCAATAAATTCTCCGGATGGTAAATGGTATTCCCAGCAATATCCAAAGGAAAACCGATGCCCTCGCGGATGTCTGTCAAAGACCGGAGCAAGTCCGCTTTCTCTGTCGGATTATATTGTTTCCAATCTGCGGCTAGAATTTCATCTCGGAAGAAAGCCTTATTCACCAGCTTTTGGAAACCACTTTCGCCACTATCTTTTTTGACAATGCTTACGCCAATGGAAGAACCTTGATTCGCCGGACGAATAACGAGTGGGAATTCAATTTTTTCTTTTGCTTTCGCATAAAAATGACTAGAATCTCCAACAATCCATTCCCGTTTACTAATAATCATCACTTCGGGGCAATCAAAACCCGATGCTTCCATTAATTTTTTCTGGTAAGCCTTATCCATCCCGATCGCGCAAGCACGGATACCGCTGCCCGTATAGGGAATCTGCAAGCTATCCAGCAAGCCCTGAATCTGGCCATCTTCCCCATAGGCGCCATGCAAGGAAAGGAAGGCAAAATCTATCAGTTGCGGCAACTCATCCAAGGAAATCCGGCGCCCGACATGGCTTATCATTTCATCGGCTTCTGCATCGGTCATCTCGCCCAAACTTTCTACATAGATTTGAAACTCGTTCGGCGATTCCGGTAAAAAACTAACCGGCGGATAAAAATCCCGGATGGTACCTTTGTAGACAAATTCCCAGTTGAGCAAAATCAACCGGCGCTGGCTGTC
Source organism: Saprospiraceae bacterium (assembly GCA_020627865.1). Classification (GTDB taxonomy): domain Bacteria; phylum Bacteroidota; class Bacteroidia; order Chitinophagales; family Saprospiraceae; genus JAHDGC01. Next base: position 3,918 of record JAHDGC010000372.1, read on the forward strand.
CACAAAAATGGGGACTGGCTCGAAGAGGGATTTGTCGAGGTTGTCATAAACGGTACGCCCGCCGGCAAAGGCGATTTCTCTTTCCCTAGAAGGGCCGGCGAAGAATATTCCTGCTTTTAGTGGCATAGGATATAAGTAAGTAACTTTTGAAAACGAAAATGATAATATGGTAAAAAATATTAGACTTAATTTGCACTAAATTGCACTTAAAAAATCTATTATTTCACTACATTTAGAATCCCGTTGTATTTTATCCATTGTTATATAATCAGCGTCACTGATGCAAACAACATTAGATTTACCTGAACATTGTAATTGTCCAACAATTCCAATAATTGATTTAGAACGGTCAAATTTATACTTATCTCTTCTTCTCGTACTTCTTTGTTCTGTAACTATTTTTTTCACGGAATCTATATTAATTTTCAATGGAAACAAACGAGCAGAGTCATGATTTACATCAATAAAACGCTCTGCCTCATCAAATACTTCCTCATTGTTCCCTTTCATTAAAGGCAACAATATTCCCTCTAGCGTACCTGTATTATTATCCTGCCCAGTAAAAATATAAGCACCAAATTTAATCTCATAAATGGATTCAAAACTTGAGTTCGTGGAGAAATTGATCTTTCCTTTTGCACCTAGGATTGTATTGATTTCTTCATTGAGTTTACTTAATCTAGCTTCCACTCCCATATTATCTGAATCAAAAAGATAAATAACAGAAAAATTCGTTCCTTTTGGTATTATGCTAATCTCTCCTGGCTCAGGAATGAAAGTCAATATATCACCGATCATTCTTTGCCGAGCCTCTGATTTAGTATCGCCTCCAAGTGAGTATAAAAATATATACTTGTTTTCCTGACGTAAAACTTTAGCAGGTAAAAAGCCTCTTCGCACTTCAATAAGATTAAGTTTTTCAACATCGCTTTTCTCAACTTCTCGGGTAATCAATTGATTAAAAGGTATTGGTAAATCCCCTATTTTACATCCATCATATGATTCATAAGCGATAGACTTAAGCATCCGATAGATAAATGCAACATCGTGAGGCCCTTCGCAAAATATTGTAACTATTTGTGCCATACTATTTATCGAATATCAATATTAATAGAAGAAACTAATTGTTTAAGTTTATCTCCTGCAAGATGTTTGCAAATGACTTTACCATTTTCTTCACTCAAAGCATAAGCAGTCAATTCATGATCAGGAAAATTGTTTTCTACAAAAGCATCTATACACTCTTTACTATGAGTTGTTAAAAATACCTGCACATTGAACTCCACGGCAGCGGCTTGTATGAATTCGGTAAAATCTCGTAGTAAATTTTTATGTATAGCACTATCAAGTTCATCTATACAAATTATTCCATTTCTACTATACCCCATTAACAATGCAATCTCAAACACCCGTTGAAGACCTTCTCCATATTTTGTAATATCAATAGCATGATCAAGACCTGTAGAACTTACCATAAAACGGCTTTCACCTTCTATATGTATCATCTCTATCTTTTGAATACGGGAATCTAGTTTGTCTTGGATAAATTGAATTATTTGATCTAAGTATTGATGCTCAACAGCTCGTGCATGTGCTTTTTTGAGTAAAATGCCATTATACCGATATGGACTACTGAAGGTTGCTTCACAAATAAACTGACTTTTTTGGAAATATAATTCTGGTTCTTTATTGCTGAATAGATGTATAGTGCTTTGTAATTCATCACCATTGATTATCACATTTGAGGTGATTGAGTTAAGGTATTGGCTCTTATCAATATTTTCCTCTGTTTCTAATTTATCTATTGAAAGCGTTATTGGGGTGTTGTTGAATATACTTTCTATTTCTATGCTATCAACAAAAAGCTTATCAAACCATTTAGTATGGAATTGATCATAAAAACGTCCTCGATATTTCTCCAACTCGATCAAGGAAGGAATATTATTTAACCGTGTCAACAAATAAAAAATTTCTATAAGGGAAGTCTTCCCGGCATTATTCCCTCCTGCAATAATGTTTACTCTTGATAATTTATCAACTTTAAGATCAATGAGTTTACGATATTTTTTGACAGTCAATTGCGTGAAGTGATGATCAATTTTTGCAAAATATTTAGTCAACGTATTTTGTGAAAGCTCATTGAGATTTTTACTACTTGGAATTAGTCGATCTAATTTATCCCTTAATATTCCAACTTTCGAGTAATCTTCATTATCTAAATATTCACTAAAACTAAAAGCAACTTGAACTTCTTTTTCAATGTTATCAATTGCCTTTTGTAAACGTGAAACGCCAACGGCATCGCTAAGAGCAAATCCAGCAGTAATACTTCTACGCTCTTCCATTTGTTCAATAGCTTTCGCATCGTGTATAAATTTTGACAACTCTCGTATTTCATGACTTCTTGTGATAATCGGTTCTTTAGTAGTTTTAGTTTCCTCTCCATCTTCATCAATGTCAATAAACTCTTCAGATGAAATCCATGAAAATAGTTTCTCCTCATTGATCTTATGCTCTGGTAAATAAGTAGCCTCATTCCAATTTAACCAGCCTTTCACTTGAACGTTCGTAACAATTTCTTGAAAAATTGCATACTTCTTTGTTTGGAATTGATCGCCATAATCACTTGCCTTATATCTTTCTATTAACGCGAGTGCACGAAGACTTCTACGTAGGCTATATTTTTTAATGGCAAGAGCATCACAAATTTCTGCTTCACTCATTTGATGTTTGTGTCTTAAATCATATATTAACTGTGCTTGATTAATAGAACTCCATTTTCTTTTCCCACTGATATGATGAAGCCCCATCGTAATCAAATGTTGCATAGGGCTTTCATCAGATATCAACACAAGCCCTACACTTTTAAAACTTTCTATCGTTAATTTTCCTACATCATTTCCTTTTTCAAATTCTTCATATAAATATTTTAACGCTGCTGTGCGGCGGTTGCCCTCCACAACTAATAAATTCTTACTGCCTGCAATTTCCTTAACTTGGATCGGATCAAGTTTAAGAATTCCATTAGCCTTAAAACTAATGATCAAATCATTGATCCCTTCCTCATTTTTACCAGTGAGTAAATTTCGAGTACGTTGCTGTATTCTAGGATCGTCGATTTCCGAAGTTGCAACATAACGATAATTTTTATTATCTATGAACCTGTAATTATTAGGATCCAAAAGCAAACGATCTATATGTCTCACTATGTATTTATCTCTACTCATATTTTGTTTTGTTTTCTTCTCTTGAAAAAGACAATCCTGACAAGGGTTTTTAGCACTAAATTCATCTTTCTATAATTCAATCAAATCTTTTTTCAACATCTAATAAT
>JAHDGC010000373.1:0-5945 GCA_020627865.1 Saprospiraceae bacterium
GATTTTGGCATCATCCCCAAGACTAACCGTAATGTCATCCCCCGCAGAAACTTGGACATTGGGTGGCTCGTAAACAAAAACATCCAAGGAAGCCTGACAGTCATTCCCATCGGTTAAAAAGACCCGATAATCCCCCCCATCCAATCCGGAAAAATAAGTAAAGCTGCGCAGCGAATCGTTATTCAGGTTATAATAATAAGGCTGTACCCCTCCTGTAGAATTCACGATTTCTATCGTACCATCACCATCTCCATAACAATGTACATCCTGATGAATCACATCAAAATCCAGCGGTTCTGGTTGTACAATGATTACGGTATCGTAATACGTACAATTGAATTCATTACTCATGGTCACTTCATAGCTACCGGCACAAAGTGCGGTTTGATTAATCGTAGTGCTACCATTGTTCCATGAAAAAACAAAGCCCTCACTTCCGTCAGAAAGGAATCCCTCGATGGTTCCATCGCAAGATTCATAACAATCTAAATTCGTCCCAGCAAAACCTATGTCCGGTTCATACGAAACGACCAGTTCCATTTCGGCTTCTCCAATACAACCATAATTATCTACCTGGACCCAATACGCCCCTTCTATCCCTGTAGTTAAGCTTGCTTGCACGGAACTGTCTTGCCACAGGTATGTTCCACCTGGAATTGTGGCATTTAAGGTGATAGATTCTCCATCGCAAATGGTAGTATCGTTGAAAGTAATTTCAGGCGTTGTACTGAAAATCAAGTCAATCGTATCCCTGATTTCACATCCAACAGAATCCCGTAAAGTAACCCAATACGCACCACTCTGCGTCACCTCAATTTCTGGTGCGTCACTCCCTGTACTCCAAATGTATTCCTCTGCCCAAGGGTCTGTTGCATTTATCATTAAAGAAGCAACATCACAAACGCTAATATCCGGCCCGAGGTCAACGGCCAATGGTGTTGGCGATTCAACGACAACCGTATCCCATGCCAGGCATTCGTTCAGGTTAACTTCGACCCAATATGTACCCGCACTATAGGAAGGATAAACCGCACTAGTTGTACTATCCTGCCAAGTGTATGTTGCCCCAGAAGTTGTCGCATCAATTAAAAATGGTTCCCCTGGGCATAAGGTAGTATCTGGCCCTAGATTTATGGTTGGGGTATTGGTAAAGGTAACTTCGACCGTATCTCTTACCGTACAATTATTCACATCCGTAACAGCAACCCAATACGATCCCGTAGCATCTACCGTAATTTCAGGTGCAGTATTTCCCGTATTCCATTCGTAGGAAATCGCAAAAGGATTTGTGGCATCAATCGTTCCAATAGACGTATCACAATAAAATAAATCTTCCCCAAGGTCTGCCTCAATCGGTGTTGTGGGCTGCACGACAAAAGAGTCTCTACGGCTACATCCCGCTAATGTAACATCAACCCAATAGGTACCACCCGATGTCACGTCATAAGTTGCCCCGGTGTACCCATCTTGCCAACTATAAGTTGCGTTTACGGTAGAGGCATCCAGAAAGTAGCTTTCCCCATTGGCACAAATCGTCGTATCCATTCTTGTACTATTACCATCCAACACATCAATTTGTAAAAAGAAAGTATCCGCGACATTGCAAGTATTCGGCGAATTCGCAATTTGCATAACCGTATATGTACCCGTTTCTTCAAAAGTATGGGTAGGATTTTCTAACAAACTGGTTACACCACCGCCAAAATCCCAGAAAAACGCTGTGGCATCTTGCCCCGTATATTCAAACTCTACCGTGAATGGCGCACAACCACTTGTACTGGGAAGTGCTACTGCCGCAGCTGTTACGGTTTCGATTTCAAAGTCAATTTTAAAAACCCCCAAATCACACCTTTGCTCTTGACCGGCTGACCATGCATCTGGCAAAGTATTCAAAAAATAGGGATCACAAGAACAAACCCCTTGATACACAATGCCACTTTTATCAAACCTGCTGGTTCCGCCATCGACATGATTAGACTTTCCATAGTAAGTACCGAAAGACAATGCTACCGCATTCGGTTCAAGTTTACCAAGATAAAAAGAACTACCTTCATCATCGACAGCATCATCTGTTAAGGGCAAACCTTGGTTAGCATAATAACCAGAAAAATAGATTCCGTTGCATTTGTCCACCATAAAAGCAACCGGCACAAAATCATAAGACCAAGCACCTGGCCCCGTCCCGATAACCGTAGAATAAACAAGGGTTTCCAATTGACTGTCAAAAGCGGCAAAGAACTGTTTTGAATCTTCATTAAAAAAATAAGTATCCGGCGTAATCGGCATTTGGCCATCGGTTTGGCCTAAAATATGGATATTGCCATCCTCGTCGAAGTCTGTGAAATAAGCGTGATCGTCCCCTTCCGTTCCCCAGAAAGTTGACTTGAGTAATTCTTGTCCATCACTGGAAAGAATAGCCACATAAGCATTCTCCACACCACCCGGCCAAGTATCCTGAATCGTACCTGCCGTAACCGGGAAATTATCATGCCCTGCCGTTCCGGTTACATAAACCTGCCCCGCATTATTGACGCGCAAGCCCGCTGCCGTGTCCGGATTATCCCCACCGAGATAAGTACTCCAAAATAGAATGGACAAATCACTATTCAATTTAAAAACAACAGCATCCTGCGATACCGTATAAGAGGTCGTACTATTATAAGTTGTTTGAAAAGCGTTGGATGTAATCGGAAAATCGTCAGAAGAACTCACCGACCCGATAAGAATATTCCCTTGTTGATCCAGCACAATTTCTCCTCGATATTGTTCTCCATAATTGATATTATTCGTTGCTTGGTTACTGCCATCGGAATCACTCCCGCCAAGATAAGTAGACCCCACGAGGGCAGAGCCATCAGCATTCAGCTTTGTGATAAAAATATCTCGGTCTCCGGCATAGTCTTGTTGGAAAGCATTTACCGTTATCGGAAAATTGGAGGAAAGTGTCGTACCAAAAACACAGAGCTGATTATTAAAATCAACAATCATACTGTGCGGTTCATCCCCCTGTGATCCACCAAGATAAGTTGCATATATCATTTCGGAGCCATCCTCATTAAACTTTATGACCATTGCATCCGTGTAGCCTCCTGCATAATTGACTTGAAAAGAACCCGAATTGGTAGGAAAACCGGGACCGAAAGAAATGCCGCCCCCATACATATTTCCCTCGTTGTCAAAAGTTGCCGTATAACCAAAATTCTCGCTATTGGTCGTTCCGGTCATGGTTGCCGCCACAACCGTCGGATCAATCACCAAGGGGTAATCTGGATTGAAGGAGCCAGGAAAAGTATATGAAAGTATATTGTTGTGTAATTGATACAGACAAGGGACGTCTACTGTTTCGCCATCAATAATTTGATACGCATAAGGTTTAAATTCATTGATCATTCCGACACTGGTATAGATATAAAGATGCTCATCCTTGAGGAGGAGTTTATCCATACCATCATAGCGAATTTTAATTTGATCGGGGCTATACCCTGGGGCGATAATAAAATCATATTTAAAGTTACCCTCCTGACTATACGTTTCTAGATCAATCCCCTCATAAAGATTTTGGTAAACGACTTTCTCATAAAGCGGTACCTTGGCCGCCCATTTTTCGGGATCATTCCCTAGAAAATAATTGTGGTGAAAAGACCTTTTTCCGGAGCCGGAAATGTCAGGATTCAGCGCCCCTTCAAAATGGACTTTGTAGGCATGTGCCGGAACTTGATGCTGCTGGCGTTCGGCTTCTGATTTTTGGCGAATTTCATGTAATTCTCCCATTTCCTTTTCGGCATGAAACAAATAGGTAAAACCTCGTGCTTCGAGAAAGACCTGATTCAAACTACCGAGTCCTGCTTGAAAACGGACAGCTTCATGAAACTGATTATTGTTTTGGATAAAGTCAATTGATCTGGGTGGATGATCATGATCGTGACCATCATGATCGTGAAAACTACCTTTTGCAATGATATGAAAAGGGAGCATACAACAAATGAGCAATCTTATTAGATTGGGCGTGGGGGTAAAATTTTTCATAAGCTTTTTTTGTATACCGCAGGCGGTCTAAAATAGTGATTTGCCGTTTATTATTAGTAAGTATTTTCTGGCCTATGGACATTAAATGAACTCTCATGTAGCCAGTTTGTAACAATAATTACAAATCGCAAAATCAAATTTAAGCGAAAATCACTTTTAACCGATTCAAGGCATAAATTAAAGGAATTTGGATTCCTTGAAAAAGTATGTATTTGCAAATCTACCTGCGCAACCTACTAATATAACTTGCGAGGCATGAGCAGATCAACAGTTTATAGTTTTAGCCTGCCTGAACAAGTTCGCGCAGACAGACTAATGTAACTTCTTTTTGTTCTTTTTTTTGTGTAAATTTTATTGCAATATAATCATTTTCTGTCGAAAATAATATTTTTTTGTTTCAAAGCTATGAACTACACTAAAGCTGATCTATAGCTTTGTCGTAAACAAGTCAAACCGCTCCCATTACCTCAAAACTGCTTTCCTCATCAATGGGATTATCACGAGCATCCTCAAAGATTTCCATAACGGATTGGCGCATTTCTTCACTTTCCTCCGATAAAAATTCCTCAGGGTTTTTGATGAATAATTTCACACTCGGTTGCCCAATCCAGGAGAGGTCACATAGGCAATCTGCCAGCGCATCCAAATTGTGGCCGAAGTAATCGGGGAAATATAACTTTTTGGCAATTTTTTTATAAAACTTATCCAGTGTTCTGGTCTTGCCTCCGTCTAAACGGGCAACGAATAATTCTGGTGTGGATATGGGCCGATCTGATTTTTTGATTTGTTTCATTTGTATGAAATAGTTGTTTGTTCTTCGAATGAGATTTCCAATAATTTCAAAGCTAGTGGTTAGCTTTGAAGAATATCTATATTACCCATCACTCATAATGCATCACCTTCTTAAAGGTCCGGTAATGATCCTTGGTATAATAAGCACTACCGTCGGAGCCAGTCACCAATCTTTCCGCCCCTCGATTTTTGCCCTTCACTTTTCTGTGTACATCCCATTCGCGGTATTTTATTTTTTTACCAGAAGCATCTGTTTTGGGCAATCGTTTTTCCCGATTGAAAAAGGTACGCCCACCGACATAGCCTTCTGGAGCTTTGTCATTTATTTTGATGTACATCAAAGTTTTGATAACGTAATCTGGGAACCCAGTGTTATTGCTTTTGGTTTGAGAAGGCGCATTTTCGTCAGCAGCCGGAGCGGTATAACTCGCTCCTTCTTGCTGGAGGGCAAAGCTTCCCGTTGTGCTGTATTGGTATAAGGCCAAGCAGATGAGGGCAGCCAGTACGAGATAATTTGTGAGGTTGGGTTTTTTCATCAAAAAAGATAGCTTTTATCAAAAAAGAAAGGAAGGAGTATTTATTCATAAATTTTAAAACAAATCTGGTCTGAATTATTGACAAAGTCTTCAACCATAGCATAATTTGCCCTAAGCATATTCGCTATTCCCTTAACTGTTTTACTCCCACTTCGCAGCCAGATAATTTTAGGAGGATAACCTTTAACCAGACCAATATCATAAAAGTCTGCATCCTGTGTAATGATTGTGAACTCATGAAGCTTAGCATATTCCCATATTTGAATATCATCACAATTCATCAGGCCTTCATTTTTTACATGACTAATAATCGGGTAAATATCTTTTAGTCTTTTGACAAGCTTATAAGAAAGATTTTGATCTAATAATATTTTCATGCTCTTAGATGAATAACATTCTGTTCCCTATCTGATGCAAACTGCAAGCAAGCAAGAATATCTTCCTTTGTCAACTCAGGAAAGTCATCTATTATTTCTTCAAAACTCATCCCTGCCCCCAGCCATGACAAAACATCATAAACCGTTATTCTCATATTTCGGACACAGGGCTTTCCACCTCTCTTACCTGGACTAATTGTTATTATCTTTTTGT
>JAHDGC010000373.1:5955-7208 GCA_020627865.1 Saprospiraceae bacterium
AAGGTATGAAGTAAACATTATAAAGCAAAGATAAATATTAAATAGGTCTTTGTCAAACTTTTCACCTCCTCCTACACCTTCCACAACCGCAATAACAACACCTCGATCAGCAAAAAGATCAAGGCCGCAATCAAGCACCAGCGCCAGTAGACAATACCCTGACTTCTCTCCCCGATCAAGGACGTAAAATCTGCCGCAGCCGTTCCATTGATGATATTGAAGGTACCATCGGCCATACTTTCTAAATCTGATTCATTGAAATAATCCAGCTTCGATTCTTTCCGATCATAATTAAAAGCATACTTGGCCAGTTTGTCTTCCTCATCCAAAAACAAATCATAGTAGCCGGACTCTTTGATTTGGTTATTGATACCCAACAAAATTTTGGGCCCGATAATTTTTTGTTCTGGAATAAATTCTTCTGCTTTTCCTTTGAGTTTATACACCATTTCCTGTCCGGTAATTCTATTATCCGCCTCGATAACATCATCCTTACCGATCACGTAAGCGATGTGTTGATCTTTCACCGTTGAAATGGCCATTTTGTACAACATCGGGATAAAAATCTCGCCGCTTCTGACCAGATTTCCATACTTTTCATTCAGGGGAGCTGCGCAAAGATATAAGTTTCCTTTCCCAGTTTGGAACTTGGATAAGAAAACGGTTCCGTCTCGATAGTTGAGTAGTTTTTCTCCACCTCTGCCGCCGAAGTTGCTGAGTTTGAAATTACCGGAAGTTACCGGAAGCGTAAGGTTAGCAGTTCTGTTTTCAAAAACATCTTTAAAAACGAACTCCTCGGTATTGATGGTAGACACTTTTCTTTCCTGTGCTTCAAAAGCCAACAATTCATTTGCAGGAAAAGAAGTCAAGAAACTTTTATAAGAAGAAATATCCGCATTCCAAGCCGGAAATACTAACAAATTGCCTCCGTCCTCTACATATTGCTTTAATTCAAAAGCCAATCCCGAAGAAACCGAGCGTAAACCATTGGTGATAATCAATTGATGATCTGAAAATTTAGAATATTCGAGGCTCCGACTATTTTGATTATTCACATTAAAGTATTCAATGCCGGAGAAGGCCGCATCCAGATATTTGTTGGCCCCATCTTCGTTAATGACCAATACATCTATTCGCTCCGCAACATTAAAACAAAAATGATACTTATCATCAAATTGCACGGGATAATCCGTGATGTTGAGTTCTGCCTCATGCCAGCCGGTACGGAGAATCGTGATATTTACGGTATCGGT
>JAHDGC010000374.1:0-4552 GCA_020627865.1 Saprospiraceae bacterium
GGCTTTAGCTTGCTTTGCAAACTGGGTTGGCCGCAAAAGGCATTGCCGTTTTATGCTTTGTTCTGCCTCGTTTTCATTTTTCAAATTTAAATTCTTTATGTACATTATGATTATCACATTCAACAGTAAATTTCACTCTTTTAATACTGCCTGATTTGATATTTCCAATCACTTCAAATGGCAGATTAAATCGAAACCTATCACGAGGTAATTTACCATTTTGTTTTATTCCGTTATTCATTTCCAGTTCATATAAAAAATAAGGCTCACATTCTTTTCTAAGCATCTTTCTGTTCAGTTCAATCTTAATTTGTTGGAAAGATTGATTTAGGCTAACCAACGGTACAATCCCTCCTCTTTCATAAGAGTAAAAACAACTAATGTTTTTCTCACAATTGGTTTCGTTAGGTTCTTTCTCTAAAATTCGGTTTATATCGTTTATTTGGTTATCAATGAAAGATTTAGTTTCAGGATTTATTTCTATATCCCTCTCAAGTTCTTTTAATGTTTCTTTTGCTTTTTGATAGCTTCGGGTATTATAATATTGATTTGCTTTGATCAAATACTGACAAACTTTAATCTGTTCTTCTCTGTGCTTAAGAGCAAACGTGTCTTTAACTAAAAGATAATTTTGTAGCGCATTGGGGAAATTAGTATTCATGAAGAAATTATCACCCTTTAAAATATAATCGCAATTCAACAAATATGATTTATTTAAATAATCTAAATCTAACTTTGATTCAAGACAATTTTTCGCTTTTTCAAAATTTCCTGCCTTATATAATCTTTCGCAATCTGTATTATAAATCCAAAGTAAATATGTAAAAATAGATAGCCCAATTAACAAAGCAATATATTTGATCTTTTTATCATGGGATTTATTCTTAATTCTGATTTCTTTTGGAGAAGCAGGATTGACTTTTATAATAACTTCATCTGTTACAATTGGTTTTGGTTTTTCTTCTTTTGGCTTGTTGACAATATTTAAGAATTCTAAAAAATCTGATGTTATTTGGTTTTTTGTTAGTGTATAATTTTCAAACGAAACTATTCCCATTCTTCTCTGATTTTCAATATTGGAAAACCTACTCATCAATACATCTAACTCTGTACTTCTATCTGAATCTTTTGGTAATTTTTGACAAACAATTTCGAAAGCCAAATTCAAATCAGCATACTTTGCTAATTCTCTTGCTTTTGAAATTATTTTTTCGTCAATCATTTTTTATTTTTTTAAATGAGGCAGAACTAGGAGATACACGCAACAAGTAGCGTGTATTCCCCCTTCCTATACAATACCTAACCAGCCACATATATTTATTTTCTAGCATCCTGAATTCTTGACATAAAAGCCTTACTCCTTCCTTCCGTTACCGGAACAATCTCGTATAATTCACCATCATCCATTTTAAAAGTAGTCTCTTTTTTCTTTAAGCCAGCCAAGGTTTCCATAAAACGAGTATTATTAGAAAAAACTTCCATAATTCCCTGTTTATATCCAAAGAAATAATAATAAGAACTTGGAGAGGTGATGTGAATATAAAGTCTATCGTCTAAATTAGAAGGCATCCGTAATTCGATGTTACATTGGATCAGCTTATTGAGGGTCTCCCCTCCGATTGTTAGAATAGCTACTCGTTCAGATTCATTGACCATTGATTGATATTCCGGATTCCATATAAAAGGGATTTTGCCAAAATGAATTGTGTGTTTATTGTACTTTTTAGGAAACTTAAAATCGTTTCCTTTTAGGGATGCTGTCGCCTTAGACAAATCTGTCGGGTTGGTGATGAATTCCGCTAGTGCATTTTTATAGTACTTAAGATCATCCGCAAAATTAATATTAGCAGCATCATACCCATTGGTAACTAAATCCCCAGACATAATATTCATCAACTTCTTAGGCAAGATAAAATCAATACCTGTCATCACTTCAAATTTTGTCTTATCAGGAGCAGACATTCCAGATGGGTCATCACTATTCTGACTAGTACTGATAAATTTAGAAACAGCCCTTCCCGAAGATTTCATTTGTATGTAATTGAGTCCTTCACCCAAATTGACTGGTCCTTCTGCAATAATTTTTGCATCTTTATTATAAAACTCTATCAAAGTCCCTTGGTTTAGCTTTTGGACAAGCTTGGTAGAATCTCCAAACTGGAAACAATCTTCCACACCATTGTAATTAAAGACCCCCTTAGCTTCCATCAACGTTCTATCCTTACGGATGAATTTTGTCATCATAATTCTGGAATACAAGGAGCCTGTTTCTTTGCTGATATACAAACCCGTGTTCAATGGATCACCTCTATAGTTTTTAGGAATATTATAGGCAATTTTCAAATCCTTCTTGTCCCCCAAAGAATTAATAGAAAACCATTGTCTGCCTGTGAGTAAGGGCGCGTCCAATCGGGCAAACCCCTCAAAGAGCAGATTTTGCTTATCAGAATCCATAGTAATAGTCCCACGAAATTCTGTCTTCTTATCAATATAAAAATTGTCCGCTTCTGTTACTTCTCCTTTTGCTCGGGTTGCTGTTTTTTTGGTCGCTTGAGTCCCTTTCCCGACTCTAGTACCGATAATTTCTGCAAACTTTATTTCCTGCTCTCGATTTCCAATATTATATTCATAAAACCCTTCCGCTCGATATTCTTTCCTTCCCTTGACGTCAACAGTAGCTTTATTTATAACATGGTACTTACTAATGGTATCGCAAACAATTTTAGAATTTTTAAAAGTTGTAATAACCCCGCCCGGCATAATCTGAACATCGCCATTTTCCGGATAGATAAATGCATCTGCACTGATGATACTCTCTACCCCATCTATTTTAAGTTCGTTTGTTTTCAAACTATAAAATGCATTCTCCCCTTCGAATCGCAAGGAATCCTGATCGGGATGAATGGATAAGAAGCCTTTCTGCTTACCTGCTTCGGCATTAAAGGTTATAGACTCTTGTTTCATATCCCAGACGAATTCATTCATCGTGGTTTCATACTGATTGTAGGGCAGAACCGTTTTTCCTTCTTCATCATTTGATTTCACCCACCCTTTTTGTCCATCAAAATCCATTCGGGCATTTACATTCTCTGTGGAAAGGGCTATATCATCAGCGGCTAAGGCTTTGATCTTTAGGCTAGCCGTATCTGTAGTCACAGCATGCGGTCCAAACGAAAAAAGGTTTGAGTTCATAGAGCCTTTGTCCCAATCAAAAAAGTTTCTTCCCTTCAAACCATTCGGTGTAAGAATAAGCTCTTTTTCCAAGGTATGCAAACCATCTTTAAAAAGATCAAAAGGTGCTTTATCAGAACGAATAAACATACTGTCTTGAAAGGGTTTCCAATCAATCTTTACATCTATCCCAACAGCTTGAGGGAATTTTACAGATCCTGCTCGATCTTCTTCTAAGTTAAACTCTTCGGCAGAGGCTAGCATTTGTCGAGGTCTGAAAATAATATCTTCAGAGTCGATATTTGATTTTAAGTAAGTGATATTTCCTTTGCCTAAAAGGCCTTTATTTGACAATTCCAGTTCCCCTGTATAATTCCCTTTCCCCATATAAGTTGGGAAGCCATCCCCTGTTGTATTTGTCGTGAATCCAAGTGATTGGTCTTCCTCCATAATCACCAACTTTTCTTCGAAGGGCGGAAAAATATCTGCTGGGAATAATCTTCCTTTAAAATTTACATCCTCCGCAAGAAATTTGTCCAAGCTATTAAAATAGAATTTATCCAATTTGAAGTAGAAGGAATCTCTTTTATACAAACCGCCTTGTGTTTCTTTTCGATCATAATAAACATAAGAATTATCCTGACTATTGAAGGCTGGAAACATTTCGATCTCTTCCCGACCAGATTTATTAGCGGGCGCATCTATCAATAAAACACCGGATAGATGCTCTATTCTGGAACCGATAGAAAATGCATTCGGATTTCCATTTTCATCTTCGGTACCATCCGGAACAAATAAATCAAAATACCGGATAGAGTCCATTTTAATATCAAAGTTATCGTAATTAAAATGGAAGTCTTTGCCATCTAATCGACTAAAACCTGAAAAAACAGCTCCACTAAAATCCATATCTCTATTCGCTTTCAAGGTTATTTGTTTACCTGTCGGTTTCGCTGCTACTTTTTGCTTCTGGCTAAATTCGATATTCTTTACACCATTCGTTACAATGGATTGATCCCTAAGATTCAAAATCGCGTTAGATTCGTTTTCTGTAGTGGACAAAATTTTAATGCCATCGTAGTCAATTTTCTGCTGACTCGCTCTCGTATAATGAATGAGTTTGTCTTTTACTTCTACAACCTGTTTATCACTATCGTAATTGATAAAGCCTCTGGCCACAAGATCATAGAGCAAACTTTGGATATTGGTAACATCATACTTCGGATTTAGATAAGCCGCTAGGTCATTTGCATTTAAAAAGCTTCCATCTCTATCTGCTAAAACCTTTAATGTTGCAAGTGGATTTGTAGAGGATATATTTTGCAATCGCCTGTAATCTCCTTCTTCAAAATATTCCAACGATTCAAAAGTTACGGTTTTG
>JAHDGC010000374.1:4562-7168 GCA_020627865.1 Saprospiraceae bacterium
AATCTTGAGCCATATACCAATCAATTTTTTCGGAATCCATATTCACTTTATGGATCGAACTATAAAAAGGGTTTCTGTCACTCCCCCTTTTCCCTCGATACAATGAAAGTTCTTTGTTAGGAATGTCGAACTTAAAATTAACAGAGGGGTGATATATACTATCCTGACCAAAATACAGTGTTGTAGAAACACCTTCACTTATGATTTTTTCTCCTTTTTTTATTACAAACACATTCGACAGTGCCCGTAAGGCTAAACTGTTATCCTGTTGAACCTCGACCTTTGCCTTTTGCTCTTCGGTTCCATCTCCATATACTGTTGTACCGTGCAACCGGAATCCTCCAGTATAAGAAATGCCTTCCCCGATACTATTACTTATGGTTAAAACCTTTTCATTAGAAATAAATCGGGGATAGGAACCTTCTGTCGCCTTGTTTTGAGAAATCACCTTGTCTTCAAAACTTCCAACAACATGTTTGTTTGGAAAATAAGAAGGATAGTACAATTTTACGTTAGAAGCCTTATACAGACTTTTGCTTACATTAATAGAAAAAGTATCTAGTTCTGCATAATAAGACTCGTCTAACTCATGTCTTTCCCAGGTAACTTTACCACCTTTTCCAATCCACTCTTTCGAGTTTGGGGTATATATACCGGATGTATTCACAATAACTATGGAATCTGTTTTGCGGGTACCAATCAAATCCAGTTTTTCAAACTTGATTTGAACTTGTTTGTCCTCATATAACATTTCATGCTTATCATTCGCCACAATCCAGTTGATTCCAGAAGAAGATGACTTTAGTTTCTTTTCTCCAAAAAAGATATAGGAGAAGGTAAGAAATTCTTTAAGTGGTTTGAGTTTTCGCTTTTCAATATTGGACAACACATTCATTAAAACATCGTGCCACTTCACAAAGCGAATTTCACCAGTTTCATTACTTTTCACAACCATCAAGGCCTCTATGTAATCACTGAAGTAGGGTCTTGCTGACAACTTAAGCTCCAGCATTTTATTACAGGTTTTAATAATGGTTGGAAACTCCGTTTCATCATAAAGGCCAGATTTTACTTTCTCGGAGAAGCGCTTGGTCAAATCCTTCATCACATCCGTTTTACTGGTGTTCATAAAGGCATCAAACTCATCCATGAAAGTATTAGAATCTTCGGAAAATTGCGTGATTTTTTGAGCATCAAGATTACTGCTTTTGAACAGAAAAAAGCCGAGAAAAAGAAAAGTAAAAAAAGATTGAATGGAGGAAATATTTAAATTCATGGTAAAGAAATAATTGTTTCTTTGAAAAATGAGGAATATTCAGAAAATAAAATTTGTGTTTGTACGATCAGGTATCACTGGGATTTATTGAATTATATGGACTCGGAAAGCATTACGATCCTTATATATATGCAATATGCTAGCCAAAATTTATATTAATCCCATAGTTTAGCGAATAACTGCGGACATATTGCTTTCATGGTTTCGGGTTTATCTTCTTCCCAATTGAATTCAAATGGGGGATAATTCCCCTCCCTTGTCTTGAAGGCTTCATCATCAATATAGTCGTAAAGGTTTTTTCCCGTTTTTCTATTGAATGCTTCCAGTGCCACATACCAAAAGCTTTCAAATTCGTATTCATCTTTATCGTCAGAAACTTCTTTTATCAAACTATCAGGATTTTCCTTTGCTTCATAGTAAGTCTTTTTCCCTCTTGATATTACCCAATTTCGGAAATATTCAAATCCATCATCAGAACAGCCCCCGTTCATGATATATCCTGCACACCACATTTCGGCGTTATAGCTGTCGTAGAGCAATTTATCTGTTCTTAATCTGAAACCAATCATTTCCTTTGGAGATAGATTGGCAATTTCATCAATTAGCTTTTCTTCTTGTTTCTCTTCATTGGGAGAATTCTCCAAAGATGCTGACACTATTTGCCAAAACTTTTCCTCGTCTAGGGTCTCCGTAGTTTTTCCAAGATTTGAGATGTCTATTTGTTTCATTTATCTGATTTAGAATTTTTGCCTCCTAGCTTGTAACGTTCGTATGAACGCAGCCCCTTTATTTTTATTATATTAATTTACGCACAAACGCGAATCAAGACACCTATTTTTCCCAAAGCATACAAATCCAATCTTTTCTACGCAATGTAGAAAGGTGTACAAAACCAGCGTCTCTCCCCTCAGATAATACCAACGCTTCATCCTCGTTCAAAATCCCAGAGATCAGCAATTTACCACCTTGATTCAATTTAGAATATAACGTAGGTAAGGAGCTTAAAATTACATTCCGATTAATATTAGCCAAGATCACATCAAAATCATTTGACTGAATTTGTGTAATGTCTCCCAGGAATAAATGCACATTTGCCACCTCGTTGATCAATAAATTCTCCTTAGCATTTTCGAAGGCAGGAGCCTCAATATCTACTGCGTCCACTTTTTGGGCATGCATCAAACTTGCCAAAATAGCCAAAATTCCAGTGCCACAACCAAAGTCCAGCACTTTCTTACCTTCAAAATCTATTCCTTGCATCGCATCAATCATCATATAGGTTGTCGCATGGTGTCCCGTTCCAAATGCCATTTTTGGATTGATGATAATA
>JAHDGC010000375.1:0-2254 GCA_020627865.1 Saprospiraceae bacterium
AAAGTGAAATGGCTTTACCCGGTAAGCCACTAAATTGGTATCCATGTGCGAGAGCGCCAATTGTCCAAGCTTGACCTTCTTTTGAAGACAAAGTCGGCAATTCCTCAATACCATCCACAAACAATCGCTCCAATAATGCTACCCTTATAGTATTGGCACTTAGGCGATACATGATCGCATTATCTAGCCTATCATAAAAAACCTTACAGGCCTCATCATACAATTTCATTTCAATTAAGGAATTATAAAGTTCAATAGCTGGCCTTAAATCTTCAATACTTTCAACTTGCGTATAATCATCAATAGTGGGCATGGCTTCAAAATGACTTCGGAGGGAGCCGTGAATCTCATATTGTTTCTCCGCATCCAAATTATTCCATACCACTCCTCTTACAATGGGATGTAAATCATAGCGATTGGAGCCTCGATCCCATCCCAACAAACCTTTATCCTCCAAGATCGTCAAGGCTTGATCTAATGCAGTTTCTGAAGAAAATATGGGTTCCGTTTCTTTTCCGGCTTTTTCCTTTTTCTCTTTTTGTTTTTCTAACAACAATGCTTTTAAGGTCATCATACTGGCTGGCATTCGGAATCCGGCAATCACCTGAAGGGTTTGTAATTCGGCTGTGGATAATCCGCGCAAGGCATAGGATAACACATGTGATTGGACTTGCACCAAGGGCAATCCAAAAACATTAAATTCAGGATTCGCTTTTTCCCAAGCATCAAAGTCCCCGGGCGCATCTCTACATTCGGCGACTTCTGAAGCCAACAATTGCAGGAGTAATGGATGTTTATCAAAACTTTGAAATACCGGTAACATGGCTTCGCGGGAACCTTTCGCGCCGTAGGCTCTCCAAAGTTCTAACGAATCCTGATCGCTTAAGCCGAGCAGGAAAAGCGCACTACATCCCGGATATGCCTGACCAACTCGATTCTGTAAATCGGCAGGAAAAAGGCGAGTGCTTACCAAGATTTTACTTTTTCGGACTTGACACAATTTACGAAGAAAATGACCGATTCTGGTATCTGTAGTTTTCCGAAGTCGATGTCGGCCAACAAAAGATTTGCTGCCACTTTCCGGCAAACCCATAGCACCAGCGATCCTATTAGCAGTGCGATCATCCAAAGCAGTATCATCATTAAAAAAGGCGGCATCTTGTCTTGCGTAAGCGACTAGAATTCTTTCCAATCCATCCAAGACGATTAAGTAAGGATCGTTGTCAAGGATTCGAAGTAGTGTAGCTTGTTTTTCTGAGGAGGGTAATTTTTTTAGCTCGTCTTTAGAGCGACCAGAAACATAGGTCAAGGTCTTGGTGATAAAATTATCAAAAGTCGCATCTGTTTCATAAAAGCTCCACCAAACTCGACCAGTCCATTCTTTTTCCTGGGGCGCAATATGATTAAACCAAGTCCAAGTGAGGGCAGATTTGCCCATGCCGCCGATAGCGACAATATTAAAAATCGTGATGGCTTCGTATCTTGGTTGGGTTACCCAATCGGTGAGTAATTCCAATTCCTGCTTTCTACCGATCAATCCCCTTAGCTGAAGAAGCGTGTAGGGATGTGCTATAAATGCTTCAGGTGGTGTTGGTATTTCCGCGTTATAGTGTAAACTTTTTGCCCATGCTGCTCCTTGGTCTTTTTGCTCCGCTTTGCCTGCTTTCAATTTCTTTTTAACTTCCGCTACACTATGAATAACCAATCCTTTGAGATGCTTAGGACTTTCAAAAAAAGCAACAACTTTACTTTTTTTGAGTTTTGCTTTCAGGGTTTCCAGTTTTTCTGCGGCTTCCCCTTTTTCAAAATCTTTAGGTTTAACAGGAACCTCATCACTCATGATAAAAATCAAAATGGGGATGTTTCGTTTTACGGCCCGGTTGTATTCCATCTCCGTTATGGAAATGTCATGGCCTTCTGGAATGTATCCATACTTATGGGCAAAGATGCCAATGTAGATATCGGATTCCTCCACCATTGTCAAAGAAATTTCAATCGCATCTGAATCTAATGCTGGCAGATGTTCCATCATTTTGGGAAAGGTATCGACCCGGAGGCAGGCATCTTGAACCATTGATCTATAGTCAGGCAAATCTTTTACCGTACTACTGATCATAACGATTGGTTTTTTATTCATTTTTTATTGTTGTATATATACAGATTTTTCCAATTTACAACCGTACAGATAAGTCAAGACTTGGTCTTTTCAACAAAATGTTTACGAAACACTTCTTTTTCGGCTGCCGCTTTCCCT